>JAKSAW010000075.1 GCA_022361455.1 Pseudomonadales bacterium
GCGCTCGCCCGCTACAAGCACCTTTGGCACCTCTCGCTGCGTGCCTGTGAGGCCGCCGCCGCCGCCGACAACGCCGCGCGCGCCGTCGTCGTCGCCGCCGCCCCGCTCATTCGTTCACCACCGCGCCCTCCTTCTGCTGCACGCCTGCCCCCCGGCGTCACCACTGTCGTGCGCGCCCTCGCTCCGCCGGAGGTGCGTCAGCAGTCAGCCTCTCGTTCCTCCTTCGTCCTCTTCTCTGTCTGCCGGGCCGACCGTGCCCCCAGATGTCTGCTCACTCTAGGCGTGAATCTTTGTCTCTTGTTTCAATACTTGCCCTGTAGCTTAGTAGGTAAAGCGTCCAGGCTGAAAACCTGGAAGATCGGGGGTTCGACTCCCCCTAGGGCAACAAATATGTTTTTGTTTAAGCATGATACATGTATGTGCTGCATATGGAAAAAGTTAGCATGAGTGGCAAAATTCTGTACAATCTGCGATTTCCTCGTGCCTCGACTCATCTCGTGGTTGGACCATCTGGTAGTGGCCGAACTCCTCAGATAGATACTCTCAAATGTAATGTACTGAAATTGAGCTTTGTGTACACACATACAGGTTCGGGAAAGACACATCGGGTGGCCAGAATTCTTCAGCTCAAGGATGACATCATTGAGGGCGGCGACGAGATTAAGAATGTTGTCTTCTTCTACGACATTTGGCAGCCGGTGTATCAGCAGCTGCAAGATGAGGGAGTGGTTAGCAAGTGGATTCGAGCATCTCCCACGAATGAAACTTTCACTGAAGCTGTAGAGCCCTATGCGAGGAATGGAGGATCCATAGTAGTTATTGATGACTTTGAGAAAGATGCAGCCTCTGCAGATCTGGCCCAGATCGTTCGTGTTAGCAGTCGCCATAACAATGCTTCAGTTTTTTTGCTTTTCCAAAATTTATTCCCACCCCAGCGCCATGCACGAGAGATCTCTCTGAATGTCAAGTTTCTACATATTCATAAGAATCCTAGGGAGAATGCGCAAATACAGTACCTTGCTAGACAGCTTAGCCCACAGTCTTACAAGTGGATTGTGGACGCATTTCACATGTGCACGAGGACGCCATTCAGTGCCTTCCTTGTCGACCTTGATCAGCAGAGAGAGAACTGTCTGAGGTTCAGATCGCACTACTTGCCTGAGGAAGCACCTATGCGTGTTTGGTTTGAGAGGGGCATCAAGATGCCGATGTTTAAGTGAATTTGTCATCTGGACTGTGTTGCAACAGCTGCCGTTCAAAATGCCTAAGAAGAAGAAGAGGAAGGGTGCTGCGGCAGTCGTGTCTGCTCCTCTGGGACGGCGACCCAGAGTGAGCAAGAGACGGCTTCGTGAGATACTTCCCTTTCTACAAACTTTTAAGGATCTTCAGCCTACTCAGCGGGGCATCATGCTTGCTCACCTGGACGATAAGAGCTGTGAGGTTCTCTACGAGGCCATCAGCAACGTGCTGCAGAATCCTACGGTGACTGAGGCTCAGCGCAAGAGGTTAAAGAAGGTTTTGCAACCACACAGACAGTGCTTGAGAAGTCTCATCAGTCGAAGGGGATCCAGGGCAAGCAAGAGGAAGAAATTACAGCAGATTGGTGGATTTCCATTTGCTGCTATTCTGGGCACAGCAATTCCTTTGCTGGTGAATCTGCTCACTTCAAGAAGGCGATAGTGTTTCTGTAACGTCTGAAATAAGAAAGGCAAAGATGTCACGTTATGATTACATGTATCTCGTTCCCAAGGCTGAGTATGAGCAGATGTGTGTGCAACAACAAGACAGTGTGGCCACAGCTACACCTATGAGTGTGTCACGACAACAACAGTTGCAACAGAGGCCTCGCTGGATTTCAACAGCTCCCAGTGCTGCCGCAAGCAGCTCGGGGGCTCCTGTAGCTGTGGCTCCCACTATTAATATCCCCCCTCCACCTCCTCCGCCTGCACCACCTCTAGCTACTTCACCTGCTGTGCCACCTCCTGCACCACCTCCTGCACCGCCACCTGCGCCGCCTCCCGCGCCGCCTCCTGCGCCGCC
>JAKSAW010000883.1 GCA_022361455.1 Pseudomonadales bacterium
ACACACACACACACACACACACACACACACGATGCAATCTTTGTTCGTGAAGACAGTGCTCTCTCTTGCTGATGGGATGGCTACAAGTGATGAGGTGACTGCAGGCACTGATCCACACGAAGCAGATGGTCAAATGGATACAAGAAGAGCAAGACCCAAGAGGATTGTGATGTTGGCCTGTTTCATTACATTTGGTATTCTTCTAATCTACGTTCTAAACATTCTCACATCTTTCTTGTTGAAAATATCAGAAAATGAGAAATTCATTTCCCAAATGGCCGCAACTTTTATGCACAACACCGCTGTTCATCATCAAGCCAATTTTACTAACTGAAGGAAGACAGTGACAAGTCATAATGGCAATGGAAAGTACGCCATATGAGATCTGGTTTATCTAGAAATTGTTTACTTCAAGTTGAAAGATGAGGAATTTGGTAGCAAAAAATGCTAGGTCTGTTTGGCATGAATTTGACTCTACTTGAGCATGTGAGATCGAGACAGAGATAGAGGGTGGTGTTTCCTCAGCCAGTGGAGAGCGAGATGGAGACAGAGCGCTGCCAGAGCAAGAGGGTGCAAGCGTGATCAACTCGTGATATTGCGCTCTTTTCTCTCTTTCATACACACATGCACACACACACACACACACACACACTCAGAGGGAGGGTTGCTCCTGTTTGCTCTCTGCGAGAGTGTTTGGAGCAAGGCGTGAGCGCAGCATAATATCCCTCAGACCCGGAGAAAGAAATGATCAGTCTCGCTCTTCAAGTCAAAGAGTGGAGACGCAACAACATGGCATCCATCTCGCCTGTTACAATCGTTGTGGCGGTTTTTTTCATTGTTCTCGAGGTGGAACCAGGCTTCAAACCCGCCTCTCCGCCCGACTATGAGCCAGTGTGGAAGCCGGCGAAGGTGAGAAAGGAGAAAATGTTATTTAGTGTTTTACTCATCTAAATGATTCTTTCTTCCTTTCTTAAGGTGCCGGTCTATCCCGATCCTCCCCCTGGCCCCCATCCGGACCCACCGCCGGATCCGCCCGAGTACCCGGACAAGGGCGGAGAGGAGCCAGAGGGCCGCATGAGGCCGGGCGGCTTCCCCTCGACACCAGAGGTTCCATACGAGCCTCTGGTTGAAGAAGAAGATGACGACGATGACGGGGGGGACAGCAGTGCGAGGCGCTCGCCTCCGTTGACGCGCCCAGGAGGCGGGCCGTCAAAGGAGGATGATGAGCAACCCCTGCTAGAAGACACCGACGATGAGCAGACCACCTCAGAAAAGCAGAGCGC
>JAKSAW010000908.1 GCA_022361455.1 Pseudomonadales bacterium
ACACTATCAAAAATAGCATGGGAAGCTGTGGAAGCGTGTAACTTAGAGAAAACAAGACCATGTCTTGTAGAAAAAACGATCCAAGGACATTTTTTGAGAATCCTCGTACAGCCGATAAGAAAGAACACGTTTCTAATAGCAATACACAGCAATAAATATTCAATCATAAACGTTAATCAACTAACAGATATCTATAAATTCTCTCGAAAAAGCTCTGAAATCACTGTGTTATTGAGCCTAGGTTACAATCGAAAAGAAATAAGTAAAAAGCTAGACATCTCGCCATTGACTGTAAAGACATACACTCAGAACATATATAATAGCCTAGGTGTCAATAACCAGTATCAGCTTACCAGAGTGTGTAGTTTAGGACCCGCCACCCTGGATTCGCTAATAACAGAGCAGCCCAAGAAAAAAGTACAGCCACAAACCAACGTCAACAGAATAAGCTTATCTGCATATAGACATATTTGTTTCGAAGAATATGGAGATCCAAATGGATTTCCGATTGTTCTTTGCCACAACGCGCTAGGATCAAGGCTGCAGGTCGTCGAGGATCCCCAGATACTGCATTCGCTCAATATCCGCTTGGTGGTTCCTGAGCGGCCCGGATACGGCTTATCTGAATACTATAAGAATAGAAAGCTTTCAGAATGGCCAAAAGATTTGGAATTGCTTTTAAACGCTCTGAATATTCGTGATTTTTCCGCAATCGCTTATGGAAATGGTTCTGCTTATGGCGTTGCGTGCGCACACTATTTTAGGAAGCGATTAAAAAAGCTCGCTCTTTGCGCACCTGTACCTGAGTTTCAGGATATAAAAAGTATACTCCATGCTCAATCTAGTTGGTCAATGGGGATTTTGATTCTAGCCCGTTTATCTCCTACTCTTACAGAAAAGATTTTTAGATTGGTTTCCAAGGTTGATCCTCAGTCATATTTTAAAAATGTACTTTACGCTACGGCTATTGAGTGCGATAGAGAATTGATTAACCAAACAGATTTTATGAAACGAAATGTAGCCGCTTATGCCGCGTCAATTGAAAATGGCGCTCGAGTATGGGCGAGTGATTTCTTTATTACTACTAACTCGTGGAATATAAATATAGAAGACATTGAACAGACCGTTCATATTTGGTACGGCGCCAAAGATATCTATATCCATCATAGCGCGATTTCTGATTTTTCAAAAAGGTTTAAAAATCGCGAAGAACATTTCTTTCCAAAGGAATCGCATTGGGTGATCTATCGACATTGGGAGGACATTCTAAAATCAGCACTACCAAACGATATGGATTAGATCAATTTTATATTAATTCAAGTTAGAAGTAGCTGCCTGTGCTAGTTGGAAATGCCATCTTGATGATTCCTTTTAGCTTCGGCCAGACATTTCTACAACTACATAAGCTTTCTTACCCTCTCTTAATATTCTATAAGATTTTTACTAAGTCTATTATGAGCATTAAATATGTTTAATAATCTCCCATACCAAATACTCCAAATAAGCCGCTATTTAAGTTTTTCACAAGTATACGGCCGATAAAATAAGCAACATCTGTTGATTAAAGTCGGCACCAATCAAACCCTGAAAAACGGCGAATATATAAATCATGGCGACAGAAAATATCAATCACTCGAGCAATATATTTCTCAAGCTGCCCTATTTTTGATTATCCCAGTCTTTATTACCCATCTTCATTAAACCTCTATAAGTCTTTCTATGTTTGTCACTTCATTCACATATCTTCCGACCAGCCTCAGGAATATTTAGACCAAAATGGAAAATAAGATTCTATAACATAAACATAAACATAAACATAAACAGCGAAATTAACTTGACCTAGGCATTGCGTAAAGCCCCATCGAAGTAATAAATGCAGCCTAAATTAATTTAGATATTAAATGTAATAAATCACCACTATTCTCCAGCCGCACAAAACAGATTAACAAAACCGGTCTCTGAAGCGGTACCCATACCTAAACCCAATATAGTTCCGCCTGCAGGTGACGCAATCAAACCACCGATTCCAACGGATATCAACATTACGGCTGCAGAACATGCATTCTCGGAGTTTTCAAAGTTCATATTATTGTTCTCAATTACCGCGGCCCCTGCAAAAGCAGCACCGAATGCGAGGGCAGCATGCGATATTATTAGGTTTATACTCGCAGAAGCAAAAATCGCGCTCAATACACCAATATAAGGAGATAAAAAGAATGCTATAAACATAGCAGCTGCAAAAAATAACAGTGCAACCCCTCCATTATACCCATCACTAACAATCGCTGAACTAGCTCCTGTGAGAGGATTTATCAGGAAGTAACCAGAACCAAACCAGCCGTTTACATCGATGTTATTTTCATGGGTTACCGCAATCAGTCCCGTCTCAATTCCTCGTCGAATTTCGTTTTTCACGGCATCATCAATTGTTAATTGCGAAAACACACTATCAATATTATCTTCATTAATGGTATAGACTTTTTGTCCCTGCTCCGCTGCAATTTTAAGAAGTTTAACAGTCGAAACTGCCTCGACATCCGTATCGCCAGCACTAAACATTATCTCTGGTATTATATGCTCATTTGAAGAAGACATTAGACCAATTCTTTGATTTAGATTTACCCACTGTTTCCAACAGTTATTCTTTATCTCATTATTCCCCAGCGCCGAGTTTACATCAACAACCACCCCCACTGGCTTTGCATTAATCGGGTTTCCAAATATGGAATAATCAACTTGCAGATGGCTGGAAAAAGTGCCAAATGACGGCATTCTATAATGCACCGCGTTCATTTCTTTCGCAATTACTTGAGCATGTATATCAGTGAAACCGAAATACCCAAGAATTCCCATTTGCATAATTTCACCCATGAACTGGTGCCTATTATATCCATCAAGCTGGTTATTTTCCAAATTACTCTTCATCCAGTTTAGCTTACTTAGTATTCCTGAATAAACATGACCAGCAATTCCCTGCGCATTTATACCAATTGCTTTATATTGCCCCGCTATTACTGTGGCGCTTTTTAATTTCTCACCGTAGGCTGGATTAAAAAAACCTTTCTTTGAATGTAAAACTGCTCCCATCGGGAAGTCCTCTATCCCAGAGTCCATATAAACTTCGCCATCTAAAGTAAGCTCTGCAACCAATTGGACATTGGTCAGGTCTTGGTAAAATGTCTCGCCAATCCCATCAAGCCCCGATGTAGTTTCGGGTAAAAGTTGCAGCAGCGCCAACTCGTCTTCTTCTGTCGCGGGTCTAAATGAAAGCGCTAGTTCTTTGCCTACCAACTGAGGAAGAGGAATTTCCCACGTGAAAATATTTTTTCCCTCGCTTCCCAGCACACTACTTTGGTAAAGATTGTAGTGAAATTTAAATCTCAAATTATTTGGGAGAGTATGACTTTGAATATTTTCTATAACTATTTTATAGTTCGATTTATTAATAAAGCGTTCTATATGTTTGTCTCTAATTTCCTTACTTCCAAATACTTCGCTTGCTGTCGCACTGGGCATCTGATTATCTAGAAACTGCTTGATACTTTCCCTAATTGATCCGATCTTTGAGTTAACCATTGCCTGCTCAAGGTAAGCCCAACCCTCGATATCGTTTATTTCAGCGTGACTTAATAGTTCACTCTCAAACTCTCTACCATCAAACCCAATATTTTGATAAAGATCAATTCCTTCCGTGTACTCATACTGCTTATAACTCCCATCCATCACAACCCATTCTTCACCATCATTCGGACCAAAATCACCGTATGCCTGCACCCAAACATGTTCAATTTCGATTTCTTCAAATGCACCGCCATAGCTAATCGCTGTACTAGGTATTCCCCCTTGAGAAAACAACACTCTCGCCGACTCTGGATTATCAACACCACCCACCCAATTTTGGGCTTCTTCAATGGGTATTCTAATGGTTCCGTAAACGTATCTGGCAGGGATATTCGAGGCCCTCAGTAACGCGATGAGCAAGCTTGATGTATCAAAAGCATTTCCTTTTTCATTATGAAGAGTGTGTACTGATCCTTGGATGGAACCATAACTAGGAATATATTCAATATTGTTATACACCCAGTTATAAATTTGCACTGGATCATGACCCAATTCGGCAGCCAGGTTTTGGATATCTTCATTTATTTGCACATCAATATTTGGTGCCAAATCTGCTTCGGTCGGTAGATCGGATTCTATAGGAGCCGCGCTGGTTTGTGCTGCACTCCCTTGCTCTTGATCAGTTTCGAAACCTAGCATTTCATTTAGTGCTTGCTGATCTCGGATTGGTGCGCGAGCTGAATCTGGCGATACGCCGAAAGGTAATTGCTCCGCATTATATTCTTGTCTAGGAGGCCGATGATCATATTGATTAAGATGATTGAGCGCGACTTCAACAGCTTTCTTTCTTTTCTTGTCACTTCGCGTTTCGCTTAGTTTTTTCAGCTGAGTAATTACTTTTGACATATTAGATTTGTAGTTATCAACTTTCTCTTTGTGACGATCCAGAATAAGTTGTGGCATTTTTTTATCATGCAAACGCTTTTTCGACGCGTCAAATTCCTCCATTACTTGCTCATCAAGATCAATCAACACATCATATTGATTGGAAAGATAACTATAGTTTGTTCTGATTTTTTCTTTGATTTCAGCAAAGGTGTATTCAGTCTCATTCTTTTTATTCCGAACAATCTGATTATTTAAATTACTAAAATAATGATAATCCTTTAGTGCTTGTTTGATATTAACTAAATGTTCTGGCACTTCTTTCAGCACGGATTCCTCTGGAAACAATGTACCTTGGTCATGTGCTTTTTGTATCGCCAACAAAGAAGGCGAATAAAAAACGGAAAAAAAGCTTAAAATTATGGTTATCGCTGTTGTTCGAACGAATCCTTGAGCTGTTCTAAACTGATGTAATAACGGGTCTTCTCTTTTCATGTTCATACTTCCCTATGTTTGGGATTGTCTATCTTTGATATTCTTATTAATCTGTTTCACTTTTAACAAGCCACTAATTATCAAGATTAATTAATGGCTCTGCTATCGCTATTCCATCTCACAGACATTTCGACCGCGGATGACATCGCTATATATCGTTAATGTAAATTCCTGGTTAACAATGTCTTCCCCATCGGTCACTTCAATATTAATTGCATAATCCCCAACCTCAGCAGGCAACCAGTTAATCACACCAGTATTTTCGTCGATATTCATGCCTTCTGGCGGATCGATTAGCGAAAATTGAAACTCATCGACTTCACGTTTTTCGACCTTAAGACCATACCAATATTGCTTACCCACCGCGCCACTGGTTGGTGGTGGCGTTAGGAAGTGTATAACCGACTCTTCTTCAACGGTTAGCGTGTAAACTTGACTTGCTCTGCCTAATTCGGGTTCATCAACAAAAATCTCTACAACATGGTGGCCAATATCAGATGTGATCGGTAACCATAGAATCAATCCTGTCGCCGCATCTATAGTCATACCTGCTGGGTGTTCACCTAAAGAGTACTGAAGCTGACCACTACCGTGTTCGCTTAAGTGGGGCCCGTAGCGATACAGATGATTGACTTCAGCGAAGTGCTCGGGACTCCCAACAAACTGAAAGGGTAATGGCTCGGGTAACACCTTGAACTCAAACCACTGTGTGGTAGTGGCGCCATAGCTATCAGTGACTTTGATGGTTGCGTCAATGAGACCTGTAGACGCCGGTATCCAATTCACTAATCCTGTTTCAGGATTCATCGACATCCCTGAAGGTCCATCAATAAGCTCATAAGCCAACTCGCCATCACTTAGATTGCGGACAACCACTTGATACTGCCAAGGTACGTTTATTGCTGCTCCCGCTGGAGGCCTGGAAACAATAAGTAATTGTGATTGCTGCCCACCCGCTTTATAGGCGACCAGCGTGTAAGTTTGAGTAGCATACCCACCACGATTATCTTCTGCTCTTAAACGCACATGATGTAATCCTTCATCACTTTCTGTCGGTGTCCATTCAACAACACCTGTTGCGGCATCAATAGTCATGGTTTGTGGACCGTATTCGATAGAATACGTAATCGGATCACCCTCGGGATCTTGAACTAACCACTCATAGCGGTAAAGCTCGCCTATCAACACTGATCGTTGTTCCGGTTCGCTGATAATTTGCTGGAAGGGATTTTCAGGATCTTCGTTAACAGTGACATAATGGGATAAAGTTGAAAATCGTCCATTTTCATCCGTCGCGATAAACTCGATCAAGTATTGCGCTGGCGATCCAGGGGTCCAAGTGAAAGTATTTGTTTGCTCGTCAAAGTTTAGGCCGGACGGCGCATTACTCACTTCAATGGTGATCGCAGTGCCCTCCGGATCAAATGCTTCCACAGTCTGAACGAGCTCTTCACCTATCATCCAGTCATCTGGCAGGACAGTAATAAAATAGGGACGCTGGTTAACGGTTTCAGCCACCACCTCGACGCTAAAGCTTTGCTGTGCGTAAGCTCCATTGAGGTCTGTCACTCTGATAGTGACCTGCTGAATGCCAATTTGTGATTCAAAGGGCAACCAGCGTAATTGACCACTACGTTCGTTTATTAGCATGCCATCAGGACCAGACACCAAGGTGTACCTTAGACTGTCTGCTTTATCTTGGTCGACACCCTCAACCTTAAAACGATATTCCTCAGCAACTTTGGCTCGTGTTAAAAAATTGCTGATGATTTTCGGGGCCTCGTTCGTGTCATCAACCGACACCAACAACGTTTGGGTATCAAAAAGTCCACCTTCATCAGCTACGCGAACTTTAACCAACGCAGATACCGTTTGATTATTTTTTGTAGCACATTCGGGAACACTCCCATTGTAGCTTACCCTTGCGTATACATCTTGCGTCAGCCCACTGATATCGACACCAGATAACATCACGTCCCGTCTATCACCTTTCGCCATCTCGCCTAAGGCAATTTCACCCAGGAGAACACCGGCAGAATCAGGATCACCGTTGAAAAACTGAATCACTGAACCGATTGGTATATCGGTTAATCCCCTGTTATGAACATTCACTTGCAAGTCGTAAGCAGTATCTTGCAGTCGTAGTTGTAGTTTGCTTACGCTCAAATCAGCTTGAGCCAATCCTTCACGATCAGGAAAATCATTTCGTCTAAATGAATTGTGGCGTTGCCAGCTGTTTTTCTGTATCTGTGGGATAGTACCGTCATCATTGATATTATCGATATGATAAGCGTGCTGATTCCAAACGGAACGTGTTCCTATCCAAGTCTGATCTACGCTTTCATAAGCAAATACGCCCTGCCAATCAGGGCTTCCATTTTCATCAAACGGTGTTCCTGATCCACTCACTAAGATATTAGCCTGCCCATCATTGTTTACATCAACGATGGTGGGGTACTCTAACCAAGTGCCATTTCTGTTGGGTATTTCGTATCGCACTTCACCTGTTTGGCCATCGTATATTCTTAAGTATTCTTGATCCGCATATGCTATTTCGACTCGCCCATCCCCATCAAAATCGAATACGGAGGAACCCGTCATATTCGAAGAGCTGTCGTTTACTCGACTTTTCCATAACTGGATGCCAAGGTGATCATAAACGTAATAGTTATTTTTGCCTGCAATACCAATTTCAACAAACCCGTCTCCATTGATGTCAGCGATTACCGGTGGGCCACCGCGTCCCCAATCCGCTTGCTGAGACGTACTCATAATTTGTATGGGTCCCCAAATGACGGCTCCCGAATGATCGAGCAAAGAAACATAGCCATTAGAGACTAAAACGATTTCAGCATCACCATCATTATCAAAATCAGCGATAGCCGTATAACCATCATTAATTCCTTCATCTTGGTTCTGCCATAACAAATCACCATTGCTACTATAAATCGATGGTCCCACAATCACTTCTAGGCCTGGTGAGGAGGAAATGATATCGGCCGCATAACTAATTGATGTTGCATATCGTAAATTCTGCGAACTACCTTGATACATGTTATTGCCAATATAATCACCTTCACCAACCCACTTGATCGAACCGTCGTTACCATTCAAAACGGTTTTACCCACCATAATTTCGACCGATGAATCGCCATCCAAATCAGCTAAAGATGGTGTTGACCAGATTCCCTCATTGTTTGGCATAAACGGCTCTGATTCCCATATTGGGGTACCGCCCGTGTGATCATAGGCAACAATCTTACTGTCTTCTGTAATCGCCACGATCTCAACAACGCCATCTCCATCAATATCGCCTAACGCGACGTGAGAAAATCCACTGATCGATTCATTCGGTACAGCAAACGTTGACAGAGCTGTGCCATCGCTTCCGTTTAGCACTTTTATCGTGCCTGGGTATTGTTTTTGAACTCGTTGAAACGAAGG
>JAKSAW010000754.1 GCA_022361455.1 Pseudomonadales bacterium
ATCGACTCCATGCCTTCCGTGGTTATCTGTACTGACCGCGTCGGCCGTGTCACCTGGTGGAATGCACAAGCCGAGCAGCTCGCATACAGCTCTCGGCTTCAAGCAGTCAACCGACCGCTTGAAAAGGCATTCCCGCAAATGGCCGATAAATTAGACCTGGTTGAAACCGCTCTTAAAGAAAACGAGCCGCAAAAAGAAACCAAGGTCCCCATGTATTTAGGAAAGCGCAAGTGCATCGAGGACATAACTGTTTACCCTCTCGCCGGCAACGGTATTGAAGGAGCTGTCATCCGGGTAGACGATGTCACCGACCTTGTCCGCATGGAAGAAGTAATGATTCAGTCGGAAAAGATGCTCAGCGTAGGCGGCCTCGCCGCGGGCATGGCCCATGAAATAAACAACCCTCTTGCCGGCATCCTGCAAAACATTCAGGTCATTCGCAACCGCCTTTCCCCTTCCCTGCCCCGCAACATCGACATTGCCCGAACCCGCGGGACCACCATGGAAGTAATCGACAGCTTCATGAAAGAACGCCGGATCCACGACATGGTGGCTTCCATTTACGAATCCGGCCGTCGCGCCGCCCAGATTGTCGACAATATGTTGTCTTTCAGTCGTAAAGGGGAAACCTTCCTCACTTTCCATAACCCGGCCGATTTACTGGACAAAACCATCGAACTCGCCTCTAACGATTACGACTTAAAAAAGAAATATGATTTCCGCCAGATCGATATCATCCGCAATTATGACCCACAGCTGAGAAAAGTGCCTTGTGAAAGCAGCAAGCTCCAACAGGTCTTTCTCAACATCCTGAAGAACGGGGCGGAGGCCATGGCCGAGGAAAACAAAGAACTAGAAAGCAGAAATATGAGTCCAAAACATAGTCGTTTTATCCTGAGAACCATCAAAGAAAGTGCGCGGTGGGCACGCATTGAAATGGAAGACAACGGACCAGGCATGGACGAAACCACCCGAAAGCGCATTCTAGAGCCTTTCTTCACCACTAAAGACGTCGGCGTCGGCACCGGTTTGGGACTTTCCGTTTCTTATTTCA
>JAKSAW010000498.1 GCA_022361455.1 Pseudomonadales bacterium
GGGGTGTAGTCTTGCCCTGCGCCAAACTTTTCACCAGTAAAAACGTGAACCCAAACGGTGTTATCGGCATCAGGGAAATAGACTTTTTTCCATGGATCACCACGACTTTCCGTAGGCAATCGTTTATCGACCACAGGAGCCACTAAGATTTCACTTCCCAACATAATATGATCTTGTAGAGATGCTAATTTTTCATCCTCTGGATAATGCAGCATAGGATGACGAACCACTGGGTAGCCTTTATCTTGAGCTTCCTGCATCAGTGTTTCACGATAAAAAGCCAAGGCTTTATAGACTCGAGCAAATTTATCGAAGTGATCATAAGTAGCATCGTTGTCATAAAACTGGGCGTTAGTTTCAGGTGCAAGACCTTCATGTGTTCGGTAGGCAGCAGTGAAAGCGGAGAATTCCATCCATCGCAATAAAAGGTCTTCCTCACGATCAAAGCCCAAGCGCACTGGCAAACCAGGAATGCCTAACGACGCATTAGTGTAACCACCAATATCACTGTGATTTAAACTGATACCCGAAAAGCCTCCACTTAAAGTGGCATTGATCGCACTTTGAAAACCGTCATGCTCATCCCAAGTCACCATTTGATCCCCTTGCCATACCAATGTTGAATATGCAGGGGTTCTGGTTGCACCAGCACGATTAAAGAAAACAATATCATCCTCACGGCCAGCTTCGGTAATCGCTTCTCTACCCATACGGGCCCAATCAACGGTGTATTGATTATGATAAGTCGCAGCATCTTCGCCGGAATGAAGCACTGCATCAAAAGGCAACGCTTCGGCAAAATCATGCATCCAACCGCTACAACGACCAGTATCGATTAAGTTGTCTTTAATAACCGATTTGATCCAGGTTTGTGCAGAAGGATTGGTTAAGTCAATCATCCCTGCGGCAAAATCAGTATTCGTAACTTCATAAACACCACCATCGGGGTGCATAACTAAATAGCCATCATCAATCGCTTCTTGATAGAGATTGCGCTGCACATTGCCCTTTGGTGTTGCATCCACCAAAAATGCATTGATATAACACATCATGCGTCCACCAAAATCATCTTCAATACGATCAACTAAAGAATCCCATCCTGGATAACGGTCTTCATCCAATTCCCAGTTCCACCATAACTGTGAACCTGCGGCAGTAACCCGCTTGCCTACCCAATCCTGTAACCAAACACCCGCTACCGGTGTGCCACGACTTTCAAGCTCATCTAAAATTCCATTTACGAATTCAGTACCACCTTGAATACCGACAATCGCACCTTGATTAAACCAATCCGGCAACGGTCGCATTCGACCAGTGTATTCTGTAAAGCGTTCGATTAAATCCAACATACTTTCACCAGCCAACACTCGACCAGTCATCACACCACTAAAGAGGCGAAGCGATACCTGATCGTCAGCAGTTAAATCAAAAATGACATAATCCGTATTTTCTAAGAATAAAGAACGATTAGTATTAGTAATGTATTGAGGCACAGCATAATAAGTGGTGAGTTCGTTACCCCCAGAACCTGGAGAAACCAAACTAACCGGTGCAGAAATTAAATCACGACCACGGCCAACCCCACCCTCTTCTGAAAGCACGGGGACCGCTTTGCCTTTTAAATTTAAATGCGTGTATTGCTCGCCAAAACCATAAAAACGCTCATCGGTTGTGGAAGCATAGTTAAGCTGGCTGTAATTGATTCTTGGATTATCGAACTGCAAATGAAACTGCAAATGCCCTGGAAGCACTTGTTGAAAAGTTAACGTGAAATCAGATTCGCACTCCACTGCTCCAGAGACAGAGCCAGTGACTAAAAGCTCATTATCAACAACTCGCACATTGTCGATAATTTGTGATTCGCATAGGCTCTGAATATTTTCTTCAACGATAAAAGAACCACGGTTTTCTTCGGCTTCTAGATGATGAACACCACCCACCACTACCGCTAAACCAGATTTAGACTGCCAGACAATGTTGTTGCCATGCTTAAGCGTTAACTGTTGCTCGTCCCACTCCGCATTGAATCCCTGCATCTGCAATCCATTGGAAGTGTCGTTGCCATCATTGCTGCTATCGCTAGAACCAGAGTCCGATCCTGAACCACCGCCACCACAGGCAACCAATAACATCAATGAACCAGCACCGAGCCAACGTAACGGCTTGAACATATTCCTAACCCTTATCTTGATACGTAGTTTTCTATTTAGATTTCTATTTAGACTTATACTTTTAGGTTATTTTAAAACCACCCATTAAGCCTAAAGGTTTGGTTATTCCAATTCGAGTTAAGAATTGCTGTGAAATGTGAGGCACTGTAAAAACGTGCACGAATGTGCAGCTTGTAAGAGCAGAATTCTGATTAGATAGCAGGTAGCACTATGGGTACTACCTGTTATTAGATAGGAAATTAACTTGAAAAAACAACGTTTTGTGAGATATCGTCGCGCCCTACCCGGGTGTTGTTGGCAGGAACTTCTTTATCTTCATAACCAAAGGAAATGCCTAAAAGGATTTGAGTTTCTTCATCAATGTTGAACGCTTCCCGCACCAGGTCGGGATAATAGCGTAAACAACCTTGCGGGCAGCAAGCTACACC
>JAKSAW010000911.1 GCA_022361455.1 Pseudomonadales bacterium
CACATATACCCCATAAGATAGATAGTCATTTATTTTTGTACTGTCTAAAATAAGAACAACCAACATATAGATAGCGTATGTGTATAAATATAGGGATATAAACTCAATGACATCTCGCTTGTTAACTATTGATGTAAATCGGGAACAGTTACACCATTGCTGGTGGCAATAGTTCATCAAGAATATCTAACGGTGCACATGTGAAAGCAGACTAAATAGCGCTATGGCAGCAGTTTTGTAACTGCAAGCAGAATACTGTACTTAGAAGAAACATGTAGTAATGATGGCATGCTATTGAGATTCATCCCATTCTGCTAGGATTTCGAGTGTCATTTCCATAAGAACTTTGTAGAGTTTCAAGACGTGTACCTACCTCAATTTATTAATGACTTGTATGAAGCAGCTACTCAGAGTGATGGAGTAGATTTAATACGTAGGCTTCTCGAAAGCCAGTTCAAAGATGACGAACAAAAATTACCAGAATGCATTCGAAGCTTCCCGGACCTTCCAAGTGATATAATTGTTCAACAACTAGTATCCATTCAAAATTCAAATTCAGATCGTTCTGAGCTTGTGTTCCTGGTTCCTCATATCCAAAGGGCAATTAAACTGGCACTAAAAATAGAACGAAATCAGTTAGTTCAAGAAGGAGTAAGGTCAGCTTTTCAATTTGCTAGTTTTGGCCTTGCTTTTATTAATTCGCGAGGCCAAGTAGGCTTCACAAACCATTTAATGGGGTCTCTACTCGATGAATACATTGAAATAATCAATGGGAAATTACATTTCAAAAATGAGGTATTGAACGAGTCTTTCTATGAATCGCTTAGTAAAGAATGTGATCTAAACATTTCGGATAGTGAAACAAGAACAACCTTAGTATCACCACTGGCTCAGGTTAGATCCAACGAATTAAGTGTATGCATTTACAATTCACCTTTATTTCTTTCTCAGCTTTCAAAAGATGACACTAACCATTGTGTAGCACTTATCTTTCTTCCATCTAGGAATTATATAGCTTCAGAGCATAGCATAACCCTTCTATTTGGCGAAAAATATGATTCAAGCTTGATTTCTAAAATCGTTTCAGGTGAAAGCTACAAAGCGATAGCTCAGGATCTAAACATATCCGAAAGTACAATCAAGAATAAAGCCAGGAATATTTTTAAGCAAAGCACGACACAAAACAGCACCTCATTAGCTTGTTGCTTTTGGCATATAGCAAAAGAAACTAATTTTAGTAATGTAAAATATGTGCCTGGCGATGTCTACCAAGATATAAGGGAGACATTCCCGGTAAATTTCGAGGCAGCGAATTCTAAGTTATCCACCAAAGAAAGTCAGACTCAAGAAAAAGCCAGCATCTGGAAAGACCCAGCCAAGTATTGGCTGCTAACAAAGAATGTGTATGAATCATTTGATTCGGATTCTATTATTAATGAACTCCTGCAACCGATTGTTAAGCAGATTAAAGAAGAGTGTCATGCTTCTGACTTTGTTAATAGTAAACTAGCGGACCATATTTTAGCGCATCTGCAACAAGCAATATATATTAAAGATTTCCTAGTAAAATCAAATGAAATAACTGAAGCACATCTTTCTTTATTCAATCTTTATCCTAGACCGGCAATACTACTGCACAAGGATACCAAGCTCACACATTCTAACAGTTCCTTTCGATCCTTCTCACAAGTTTCTTCAACATAGCTGCATGTCCCTAATATCTGCAAACACAGAGACCATTGAAGCTTCCATATCATAGATTTGTGGACTGAAGTTTCCATATGGTAGACTTGTGCACTCGGAAGTGCGATACCTGGCTTCTCTTCAAGCTGGAAGATTTCTCCCACAAGACTATGACCCTCTTTTCAACCAAACGAATTTGCATACCCCATCACCACCATCACAAGTCTGTCATTCAATCCATGACCCCCAATATTGGAGGGGCAGGTGGTTCCTGTTCTGGCGGTTTTTGGTCTGAAAGGAATAGACAGACACATGCATTATCTTATTTACTTCCTGGCTTGGCACTCTGCTTGCGAGCAGGATTTCCTGATGGTTCACAACGTGAGTGTCCAGACAAGACAGATTTATAGGAACAGTAGCTGGAAACACTTCACATAGCACAGAGAAGATTCAAAATTCTCCAGGGATGCATGAGCAGCCAACTTAACACTTATTTCGGCATGAAAAAGGGCGCAAAAAACACATCTGAAAACTGTACTTGATGTGCACCAACCGTGCTATTCACTCTGCAAGGGCAAACAGAGTTGTTGTTTTC
>JAKSAW010000840.1 GCA_022361455.1 Pseudomonadales bacterium
AACCTTTAGAAGATATTGAGTTGGAAACTTTAATTCGTGCCGAGCATTTAGCCGATTAGGGTCTAACGCTCGCCATCAATAAATCTTTTTCCACCCAAAGTTTAATTTCTAGCCCTTTGACAAAATGGACAATGGGTTTTTTTTTTTTTTCAAGAATAGGAATATCGCCGAACTTGCTCGGGTCGTAGCCAACCTCGTAGAGAGTGACAAGCTTGCCTTGGTCATCTTGATAGCGTAGTTGTGCTGCAGTCACACTTTGAATGGAGCAGTAACGGCCACCCAGCATGTCCATGCCCAACTGTGCAAAATGATCTGATGGTGCTGGAGAAAAATCTAGTTCTGTAAAATAACCGCTAACACGGGCAAAGTCGTCGCTGGTTATTTCAAGGGGTTTTAATTTAATGTGATTTTTCGCGACTTCTTTTGCAATCGTTAGTGAGAGGTCGCCCTTGGCTGACGGGTAAAGTAGGGCCACTAAGATGGCAAGCATCACCATTGCAGCTGAGCTAACTAAGGTTCGATTTAGCCAGCGCTTGCTCCCTTGGGTCGCAGACACTTGATTATTTGTAGTTGCTTGCTGCATCAACTGCTCTAAATCACTCAATTGGTTAACACTGAGTTGCTGATTTTCAAAGTACTGCTTGGAAGCCTCTTTTAACGGTTTAATCATGATTGGCCTCCTTTGAACTGTTTGCTGAGTTATTCATTTTTTCTACTAGTGCATTTGCTTTCTGCTTTACTCGATAAAGTCGCGATAAAACAGTGCCCCGAGCCTCGTTTGTTTCAGTGGCGATTTCTGCAGCCGTATAACCGAGGACAGCCCAGAGAAATAGACACTCACGTTCTGCGGGCTCCAGCTGTGACATCATTCGTTCAACTTGATCTTCGTTAATGATGACCTCTTCCAACGGATTTGTGGAAAGCAGAGACAAGTTTTCATCTTGTAACTGCTCGAAGGCTACAACATTTTGGCGGCGACATTGATCAATAAACTGATTGCGAATGATAGCGCGAGTGTAGCTTAAGCTGTAATTGGGTAGTGACTTAGAAGAAAGTAGCTTTTCTAAAGCGGTTTGCAGCAAGTCGTAGCCATCATCGGGGTTACCCGCTAACGATAACGCATAGCGATAGAGTTGATTGAGCTCCTCCCGTGAAAAAACCATGCTATTTTATCCGAAATCCCGTAATCCAGCCTTGGCTGATGGTGTGGGGTATTAATTCACTAAATTTGATGCTGAGATCTGCAATGGTAGATCCAGTAACAACTTCTTGGAAGAACTCAAACAACGGTCGCTCAATGAGTGCTACGGTTGGTTTCGCCTGAGTTCTTTGCACTAGAAAAAAATAGCTCTGATCTGATTCTACAATTTTGTCTATTGCTGTTTGTTGATAGTGCATTGCCCATAGTTCCTTGATGGGCCAAGTTGATTCAATCACAAAAAGATCTTCACCAATACACAATTCTACTTTGAGCTGTTCTTGCTGTGATAGCTTGGAGAATGCTTGAACGTCGAAGATCGATCGGTTCACAGCATAGTAAGCACAGTGTAAATACCAATCGGCTAAAGCTAAGTCCGTGAGAAAGGGAAGGCCGCTTAGCTCTGGTCGTTGACAACTTAGTGCATCAATATGAATAGCAAATTCACTACCATAATTATCTAGAGAGCTATCAGTTAACGGATGTTCTTTGATGAAGCTGTTAGCCAGCTGCCTAAAATAATCTGATCCTACCATCCGTTCCGTCATTGGGTAGGTTTTTTTCAGCCATTGGATCAGGGTGACGTGGTAATTATTTTTATAGGCATTGAGCCGCTTAGCTAGATTGTCTGGCGTTACGAATAGCGACGTGCTTTTGTCTCTATGCCTTGAGGCTTCGTTAAATTCAGAGCTGTCTTGCTTTGCCTTTTGCGCACAACTAATCATTTGTTGTTGCCATTGGGCTAAGTTGGGTGCTTGCTGCTTCATGCCGATATTTCCTTGATAGCCGCTTTATCATTTGCCCTATTCTTTTTGACTTGTTGCGTATCGAGAAATTGGCAGGCTAGCAGGCGTTCGCTTTCTAACTTAGACCATTCTGGTACGTCGTGATCCCATTCTATAAGAGTGGGGATAGGGCCTGCTAGTTCAAGAAAATCTTGGTAAAGTTGCCATACTTGCTTGTTGATTTGACTTCCGTGAGTGTCGAGTAAGAAACCATCGTTTTGTTGATGGCCAGAAAGATGAACTTGCTTTACTCTATCGATAGGCAGCTGCTGTAAATACGCGTGGCAATCAAACCCGTTGTTAATGCTGTTGACGTAAAGGTTGTTGATATCCAAGAGCAAATCACAATCAGATCTTTTTAAGGTTTCAGCAATAAATTCTGCTTCGCTATGCTCAGAATAGTTACATGCAACATAACTGGAAATATTTTCTATCAAGATTCGCTCTTGAAGAAAGTCTTGAACTTGATGAATTCGGTCCACCAAATGTTGAATAGCTTCTTCTGTGTGCGGCATTGGCAATAAGTCTGGTGTGCGCTGTCCATCGAAAGAAGAAAAGCTACAATGCTCAGAATACCAAGTGGCCTGTGTTTCTTGTTTGAGCCGCTTGATCTTTGCCAAGTATTCCAGATTCAGCGGATCCAGTGATCCTAGCGATAGGTTAACGCCGTGTAGGGTAATAGGATAACGCTCTGCGATTTGATGCAGTAGGCGCTTGTCGAGCCCACCTTCAGCAAGCCAGTTATCAGCCAAGAGTTCAAACCAGGGGATGTCGGGTTGCTGCTCCAGTATCAAGGGTAGATGTGGCGTACGAAGGCCAACACCTGCCCCTTGAATGGATCGCGACCTAGGTATCGATGAGGTCATGATCGAGCTTTACCTAACCTTTTTTTGCAGGTTTGGTAGCTTTAACGACACCGCCGGTTAGCTTCTCGCAGGTACCTTGGGGTACGTATACCCACTCAATATCCAGATTGTCCGCTTTTGCCTGGCCGGCACAGCCATGACTACCGTCTAACGCGCCACAATCGTTTTTGCCAGCTTTGGCCACACCAGCGCACTTTTCCCATGTTGATGGTTGATCTGGAACGCCAGCCGTTGCTTGAGTTGCGCCACCCAGGGCTAAAATGCCAGCAATCGCTGCAGAGGCGGTGGATTTATTCATGGTTAACTCCTTAAAAGTTAGATTAGGTTATTGTCGGAGAGACATTACCTAAGACGAGCCAACCATGAATTTGATTGCATCTATTTTGATTTATTTTTCGATTTGGTAAAAAACCAGATTTCTTGGTCACTAACAGCAATGGCAATTTCAAAGTC
>JAKSAW010000909.1 GCA_022361455.1 Pseudomonadales bacterium
TTGATACTGGAACAGAGCTTGTTAATCAATCTGGCGATACTTTAATTGACATCGTCGATTCGATTCGAAACGTGGCCTCTCTAATTGAAAGTATTGATCACTCGTCGAAAGAGCAGTTTGAAAGCATTGTTCAAATTAATGTGGCTCTTACGAAGATGGATGACATGACACAACAAAACGCGGCATTAGTGGAGGAATCGACAGCGGCTAGTTTGGCCATGTCCTCGCAGGCTAACTCTTTATCGGATGCACTTGGTTTTTTTGGCGGATCTGATTGTTCGGTGAATACCAAAAATATGGACGAAAGAAAACAAGTTCAGCCTTTAGTGTCGTTAAGTAATACCGCTACAGACACCAATGAAGGTGAATGGACCGAGTTTTAATATTGGAGGTGCTTATGAGTGATCTACTAATCACGGAATTACTAGATAGCTTAAAAGAAACTGAGAATAGTCTCCGTATATATTCGATGAATGCTAGACATATTGCAGCTATTAACAGGTGTAACTACTTGATTTCAGAATCCATCTATTCGCATTCGGTTGAAATCAAATTCGTTTCGCATAATGGAATGGATGAAAGTCCCAGGAACTTTAGGGAAATTTCCGAGTTGAAAGAGATGCATAAGCAATGTGAAAGTAGTTACAGTAATCACAGCAACTACTTGGCCCAATGTGATAAGCTTATTGATGCACATAATCTACTTATAAAAAATGTAATGTCAATTCTCAGTGGTCCAGAAAGTGATCTAGACCTACGGAGGGCAAGTGTTGGTCTTGAACATTGGTTTACGTCATTACACGCTGCTCTTGATTTGCAACATCAAGTCGCGACGGAGTCAAGATGCTTGTTTGAAAAAATTCATAAGTTATCGGAATCATATTCCAAAGTTCTGATTCCACCTTACTCCGATAGGTTTGATTCAGAACTTAAACAAATACTGAAAAATCTATGGGCAGAATTAAGGGAAAATGTGGACTAGCTTTGCCAGTCTAATCTGCTCTCTTGAATCGAAAGATAATTCTAAGTGAGGTTCTTTATTGGTTTGTATTCATATGCATCGTGTAGGTGTTTTCGCAAAATGAATGACCGTAGGCTCTGTTTGCGTGCCTTGCTTTTACTCTTAAGTTGTTTGTCGCCTAGTCCTGTATATTCAAAAGAAATAGTTGTTAAGAATCTTCCTGTTAATAAAGTTGTGGACCATCAAGAACACTTCAAACCTATTTATGTCGGCTGGGTTGAAGATGAAGTAGAGGAAAACACCATTGACGAGGCCCTCTCATCCAATTTGAATCTGATTGATAATGGAAGCACCCTTAATTTTGGGGTTACTGAGTCAAGTTTCTGGATATTCGTCTTGGTTGAATATGTCGGAGAATACAGTAAAAAAGAATTGCTATTGGAAATTCCATTTCCTTTGCTTCAAGAGCTTACCTACTATTTAGATAGCGAAAGAATAGGTGACTTTGGATTTTCACGCCCTTGGCTGAGCAGGATGTTAGCTCATAAACATTTCGTTATACCGTTAAAACTTCAAAAGAATGAAAGTAAACTTCTAGCTTTCAAAGTGTCTGCAAACGGCGGGTCACTTCAGTTTCCGATGTCTTTTTGGGAGATTGACTCCTTCATTGAAAATAATGGTGCTGAGTATTTTTCATACGGAGTATTTTTTGGGGCATTGGCTGCAATGCTTGTATACAACATCTTTCTTTTTCTGAGAATGCGTTCGCGGGTGTATGCGTTTTACGTACTTTACCTATCGATAAGTATAGTTTGTTACTTGTCATTAACTGGATTTGGTTTTCAGTACGTTTGGTGGTTTCGCGAAGAGATCAATATTATTGCTTCCCCTTTATCTTCGTGCTTAACAGCTATATCAGCACTCTTATTCTTTACCGCTTTTACATCTCTTAAGCGCTTGAGCGGGAGATTAAATACAATTGCTATATCAATGTCTGTATGTGGGATGATTTTTTGCTTAGTTACTTTGTATACAAAAATGGTATTTGGATTATTCGTATTAGGGTATGTTGCGATGGCATGTACTTTAGTGCTATTTACTTCTGTCCATTTAGTAAGAAAAGGATCGCGTGAAGCAGCGTTTTTTCTGGTCGCTTGGTTATTATTCGTGGTTGGTGTCATTGTTTTTCTTCTAATGCTTTCAGGCTTTCTCCCTAGTAATGTAATTACCAGAAACAGCCTACCGTTTGGAGCTATTACCGAAGTTATGCTTCTATCGTTCGCATTGGGCGATAAAATTAAAAGGGAGAAAAGAGGGCTTTTACGCGCATTGGAGAAAAAAATGGAGGCGTCCAAAAGGCTTCTTAAGGCGGAGAAAAGATTTAAACACCGTCAAAAGCATAGTATTGTAACCGGATTGCCGAAAAGTGAATTGTTGCAAGATAGAATTAAGAAACATATCTCCTGTCAGCTAGCGCGAGGTATTCTGGTTTTTATATCAATTAACAATTTTAAGGATGTTAACCGAACCCTTGGTTTAGAAAATGGTAATATTGTTTTACGGTTGGTATCTGAAAGAATCAACGGTCATATATCGGCACGTAATGGTAGCTGTAAAATCGGTGGCAGAGCATACTTAGCCCATCTTAGAGGCGTGGTTTTTGGTGCATATTTCACTGATGTAAGCTTGGAGTCAGTTTATGTTTCCTGTCAAGACCTGCTGAAGATAATGTCAACTCCATTCGAGTATCAAGGGGTACATTTTTTGTGTGAAATCTCAATAGGGATTGCACAATACCCGGTTGATGCTCTTGTAGCAAATGACCTTATTAAGAAAGCGTATGTTGCTGTTGGTCAATCGGCGTTGTCCGGCATCGCTATCGAAACATATAGTGAGAGTATCGAAAGAAAGTCAAGCTGGAAATATTCAATTGCTTCTGAACTTAAGTATGCGCTGGATAGAAACCAAATTTATGCTCTATATCAACCGAAGATTTGCCTAAAAGAAAATAGTGTTGTAGGTGCAGAGATGCTCCTCAGATGGGAACATCCTAAGTATGGAAATATCCCTCCCGTCGAGTTTATTCCACTGGCTGAACGAGTCGGTTTGATCGACAAGCTCACATATTGGTTAGGTCTTCAAGCAAAGGAGGCGTATGCTGAATTTCAAAATCTATCAGATTCGTTTTGCTTGGCAATCAATGTTTCTGCCAAGAGTATATCGAATGTTGAGTTTATGACTTCTTTAGTTGATGTATTGGAAATTAGTGCTACTGGTCCAACCAGGTATATTTTTGAGGTTACAGAAAATATAGCTTTAACGGATGTCGACAATACGATTGTAATGATGAAAGAGCTTACCAGAAAAGGCGCTTCTTTTTCAGTCGACGATTTTGGTACGGGATATTCATCTATTGCTTATTTAAAGAAGCTACCGGTATCAGAGGTGAAAATAGACCGTTCTTTTATAAGAGGTGTATCGAATAATAAAGATGATAGGGTTATTGTTAATACTGCACTAAAA
>JAKSAW010000066.1 GCA_022361455.1 Pseudomonadales bacterium
ATCAGAACTAATGATTTCAATGGTAGGTAGTTGTTCAATACCAATTTGTAAGAAGCCATCATCCGTTGCACCTAACTCAAAAGGTACTTCTAAGTTAAATGTAGTTACGAATAAAGTTTCATAATCATCCCATCCCACGCGTCTTAAATCGAAAGCTAGTTTTACATCGTACCAACCTAGTACACCCCAGGTTCCTTCGCGGTCTAATAGCTTAACGAATGGAGGGCTGTTAGGTTTCAGACGCATGCCAATGCGATCAGACTGCTGTATTTCTTCACCATCATTTTCGATAACTGAGACACCCTCTGGATCTGTGCCAGGCGTATTCTCTGGACGAATTTGCATGGTGGTAATGCCAGACTCATGTGCGGCTAGTAAAGCTTGGTTAATAACATTGGCGGAAATAGATGCGCCTATATCAAAGCTGTTTCCGCTAGGAGTCACATCGCCAATCGTAGGAGTACCGCCTGCGCTGTAGATGTGGCCTAGTGTTGATGGAGCGTCTGGAGAAGGGAATGGGGCAGTAATAGCGGCACCTAAATCGATGGTTAGACCATTGTTAAAGGTATCCAAGTAATCAGGAAGAACAGCAATGCGAAGTGTTTCGCCTTCTGGGGTAGTGATGTCCAATTCAATAGGAATTTCACCGATAAAATCTGAAGCGATTGGAACTAACACTCCTTCAATAATGCCTGTGAAGAAAGGAAGTAGTACGTCGGCAATGACCCCAATAACCACACTGATGGCATTTTCAATGCCAAACAGGTTGGGTATTAAATCAAAGTCCACATGGAAGCCTTGCATGTCAACTCGGGTGCCACTGAGATCTACTTCCAAGTCTTTGTTGACGATGTCTAGTTCAAGATTGGTATCAAGTACCAACCTATCAATGGTGACTGTACCACCAGTAGTGAATGGAGGAATCCCCATTTCCAAACCAATGGAGAAATTAGGAATTTCCACGTGGGTATCTAAGCGTTCGTCGTCTAGTACCACTAAATCAATGGTAGGTTCGCCAAAACCGAAGTCACGCAATTCAACCACGATGCTGAATAGAATAAAGCTTAAGTCTACGACTGGATTGATATCGTCAACAAAAGCATCGAAATCAATATCACCTAACGCTGCGGATAAGGCGTCACCCAAGAATCCTAGACCGGTATTACTTAAACGAGCTGAAATCCCAGGATGAAATTCTTGGTCGTTACGAGCGTAACTGGTATCACTTTGATTACCAAAGCCATCTACAGCGGTTAGCGTATTGATAGCTGCACTGGTGAAGGTGGTATCAAAGCCATTATCCTCGTCTAAGGCCACTGGAGTTCCATCAATGGCGAGAGACACGACACCGCCTCTATCAGCTAGGTAACCACGAATTGTGCCATTGCTGTGGCTGGCTTCCATAATATGGATGGTTGGCCCTTCAATATCGTAATAGAAGTAAACCTGTTCTGAGTCTGACCCAGCGGTAACGCGAAACACGTTGCGGCCAGGGAATATATGATCTGCTAATGCATCCCCGGTTGCGGTGGCAGAGGTTTCGCCAAATGAAAACAGGCTGGTGACATTGGTGGTGTTTAGTTGCATTGATAGACCAATAGGTTGGCCATCAGGATAAGATACGCTGAATAAATCTGGTTGGTCGTTGTTGATATAATCCCGCGTCGGTGTGTCAATCGAGAATTGCTGTTTACAAGCGGCTAGTAACAGAATCGATACCAAGAGGACGATTCGTTTCCCCATGCTATACATACCGGTTAACTCCTTTAAATGTGAGGTTTTTTTATTGTTTACTACAGTTATTTTTATAAGTAGATAAATAAATATCTATGAGTGCTCAGACGTCCCATGTAAGAGCCCCCATAGAATATACACGTTATAGGAAATGATTAAGACCGTCTTGTACTATTTTGACAGTATCGACGGTCTCTAAGGTCAACTTTTTAACGATTGTTGTTTAGTTAATGCGGGGAGTTATTTTTGACAGAAGCTTAGTCTAGTACGATGGTTTTGTTTCCGTGAACAATAACGCGATCTAACAGGTGCGCTTCAACACCTCGTGCTAGTACCATTTTTTCAACATCCTTGCCAAGACGCACCATGTCTTCCTTTGTGTGTCGATGTGAAACCCTAACAACATCCTGTTCAATAATGGGACCCTCATCTAAATTTGGGGTGACAAAATGACAAGTCGCACCAATGAGTTTTACACCGCGATCATACGCTTTTTGATATGGGTTTGCCCCGATAAAGGAAGGTAGAAAACTGTGATGAATATTGATGACGCGATCAGAATATTTTTCACAGATTTCGCTGGGAAGGATTTGCATAAACCGAGCGAGTACAATGGTGTCGGTTGCATAGTTTTCAAGAATTTTATCGACCTCTGCGAAGGCTTCTTTCTTTTTATCTTTTTCAAAAGGAACATAGTGAAAGGGAATGTCATGCCATTCAACCATTTCACGAAGATTCTCATGATTGGCGATGACGCAAGGTATATCGCAAAATAAATCACCAGCATGCCAGCGATGCAACAGATCCGCTAAACAATGGGATGCATGGCTAGCGAGAATCGCGACTTTTTTTCTAACGATGGAATCATTGATAAACCATTCCATTTGAAATTCTTCAGCGATTTTTTGAAACGCCCTTTTAAATTCTTCTAAATTCATGGCAATGGAGTCTGCTTTGATTTCATTGCGCATATAAAACCAGCCTACATCTTGATCTGCATGGTAACTAGCATCGGTTACCCAGCCACCATGCTGGGCAATAAATTGGCTTACTTTGGCAACAATGCCTACTCGATCTGGGCAGGCAATAACGAGGCGATAGGTGTGTTCCATTGGTACTTCATCCGACAGCTATTTGTAGGGTGAATTATAAACTACTTTAATGCTTTCTTCTTACACTGAAATGTTTTGTTAATGTTAAGTGATCTAACGAGCGGCTTAAGTACCCCCTCATTCAGGCGGTTGAGAATAAATGAGGTGAGCTCAGAATAAGAGTGCTGAGCTTTGCAGTACGCAGCACCTTAATGGCTAACGATACTTTCGAATGCAAATGGAGCCTGCCATGTCATATTTCAATATTATTAAACTATGTTTCGTGATGAGCCTCTTTGGGATAGCGGCTTGTAGTAAACCTGATATAAAAATTTCCCACTCGCCTGTGGTTGCAACCTCAACTGAGCAAGTAACCTTTACCGCAACCTCTGACACCTCTTCATCTGATTTTCAAATTCAGATTTTAGTGAATGCGGCTCTCGTAAAAACCTGTACCTCTAGCCCTTGTGTATACACTGGTGGGCCTTACCCTGCTTATGAAGGCACTACAGTATCGTTTCTCGCCAACATTACTGAAAACGATTGTGACGACGATTGTAGCAACACTGATGGTTACAATTACTTTGGTATTACCGATTCTAATTATATCTGGGGTGGCAAGCTTTATGCGCCCGCTCGAATTACGGGTACTACTGCGGATAATTCAGATTTAATGCTGCATATGTCGTCAGACTATGATGACAATGGAGAAGACTATTCAACCTTCTTATCCCATGTGGGTGACAAAATCTATGATGTTCTCTACGAGCAAGAAATCATCGAAGACAACATGGATAAGATGAATATTTGGGTGTCGCGATTAGAGGCAGAGTCTAGTGGTTGTGGCACTGTTAGTTGGATTGCGAACTTAGTGTTACCGCCCCGTGATGATGATGGTGTTTTACACTGGGAAAACTTTCAAGATTGTACCAATGCTGGTTTAAGCCATTTTTCTGCGGAAGGTAGCAACACCAAAGCATTCCTCCATGAAGCAGGTCACGCTGTGTTTGGTTTAGCCGATGAGTACTGTGGCCCAACTGCTTATTTCCAGCCTGCCAATGAACCCAATATTTGGTCCACTGAAAGCAGCTGTCGTGCAGAGCAGAGCGCAAAAGGTCGTGACCCCGATGAATGTTATGAATTCTGTAATCGCTCTGGTGGTTGGTGGGGCATTCACCAAGGTACCACAGTCATGGTCAATGGCATGGTCGGCGATCCTTGGTACACCGAAGCCGAAGAGCACATGAATTGGTTCTTCAATAACCTATAAGCCTGTCTAAAGGAGAAAGACTCATGAAAAAGACTATATTTGCAAGCGTCATCATAGCGGCTTTATTTGGTGTTATTGCGGCCGGTGAACAGCTTTCTAGTGCCAAGGCATTGGTTACCGATAATGTGATGTTCATTCCAGTGGCTTACAACCAGGGCCAGTGGTTTCAAGCTAATGAAATTCAGTTCGCCCCATGTGAACCGCCTTCGAAACCAAACTTGGGCAACGAATTTGATCCTGTGATTCGTGCCTACGATGCCCAAGGTGAAGAAATCTATGAGCAAGGTATGCGTAATCCTCGCTTGATTCTTATTGAAGATCCAAAGGAACCAGCAGCGTTGCTTTCACAGATTCGATTCGAACTGCGTTTACCCTATGTGCGTGGTATCTCTAGAATCGAGTTTTGGGAATTTCCTCGAGAGCAAAAAGAGCCATCCATGGTGCTAGAAGTGCCTCGTGATCCTCAAATTCCTGAAAAAGCTGATTGTCAGGTGCCTGAATTCGTACCGGATGCCTTAAGAGGCCAACAGTAAGCTCACCTAGAAAGGCCCATGATACTTCGGGCCTTTCTTACCCCCTCTGTGGCAAATTTCCCAATTTCCTTTCAAATCATTTGCAGTAATGCTGTTTAAAGTCTATAAAAAACAGGGCTTTGAGCCGCAAGATCCGCTGACCTAAAAAAACAGAAAACTGTTATAAAAGGCTATTGTCAAGGTTGGGGCGATTCTATATGGTACCAAGTCATGGTTCGAACGATCGTTTGATCAACAGCCTGATCGACCGTTTCGACGACCAATAATAAAGAAGCGTTAAGCCCGTTTATCCCGTACGGGTAGGCGTTTGATAACAACTCTCGAAGGTTTGAAGGTGAAGAGGTGTGCTTATCACACTGCCCGATTATCCAAGAGCAGGGGTAAACAATTTTCTCAACTTTTAAAGGAGAACATGGGATGAGCTTAAAGTTTTTGTCTGATGAGTGGTTCGACAAAGTAGAAGAGCTAAAAAACGCTGCTGGTGACCTAGACGTGCCTGCTGCGCTTCACGATTTAGTTCTAAATGTTGTTGTTACCGACACTGAGTGGGGCGATCGCGAGCTTAGCCTTAACGCTGGTAACCTAGAAAAAGGTCATCATCAAAATGCACCTACTAAATTGATCCTTCCTGTCGATTTGGCTCACCGTCTATTTATCGACAACGACCAATCTGCTGGTATGCAAGGTTTCATGAGTGGTCAAATTAAAGTTGAAGGTGATATGAGCAAGCTAATGGCTATGCAAACTGTTCAGCCTTCAGAAAAGCAAAAAGAATTGCAAAAGCAAATTCTAGAAACAACTGCGCCTTAATTAGTCGCTTTTGCTTCGTGAAAAGGCCTCGCTTATGCGAGGCTTTTTTTATGGCTGAAAATTGATCTTGTTATAATCCCTCAAGTGTCATTATCTGCAGAGTTTTTGATAGTAATGGTCATTGGCCTGCCAATTCTCTAACCGCTAACCTAAGCCTGTTCTCAATCGTCAATAACAATAAGAGAGGCACCTATGGCGGAAAAAATTTCTAGCGAATTAGTTGGATTACAAACAGAGCCTTTTGATGTTGAATGGTCTGAAAAGGACGTTCAGCTATACGCGATCGCAGTCGGTTGCAAACCGGATCAAGAACTAGATTTTGTCTATGAGGCCAAAGGGCCGAAAGTTCTGCCCACCTATAGCGTTATTTCTGGCTTGAATATCATGGGCAGCGTAATGTCTAAGATTCAATTTAATCTGGCGATGCTGCTTCATGGGGAACAGAAAATTACCTTGCATCGAGCCATACCTGCAAAGGCAAAAGCTAAAGGGCAGGGGAAGGTCGTTGAAGTGTGGGATAAAGGTAAAGCCGCAGTGATTGGTGTTGAATGTACTGTTGAAGATGACGAGGGCCCGCTATTTACTACTCATGCTACGCTTTTCATTCGCGGAGCCGGCGGCTTTGGCGGGGAGCGGGGGCCATCCTCGGAGGAAACCGCCGTGGCTATTCCAGATCGAGATCCCGATCATGTGATTGAAGATGTGACTCGCGAAGAACAGGCGGCGTTGTACCGGCTAACAGGGGACCGAAATCCCATTCATATCGATCCAAACTTTGCTAAGTTCGGTGGCTTCGAACAGCCATTTTTGCATGGACTTTGCACCTATGGTTTTGCCGGTAGGGCGGCCTTGCATGCCTTATGCGGATCGGACCCGGAGCGTTTTGTATCCATGTCAGGACGCTTCTCTGATCAGGTTTATATGGGCGACGCCATTATTAGTAAGATTTGGGATCTTGGAAATGGCGAAGCCGTTATGCAGGTAGAAACTCAAAAAGGCAACGTGGTACTGAACCAATGCCAAATTAGCTACAAGCCTGAATAGCTTTCAATC
>JAKSAW010000065.1 GCA_022361455.1 Pseudomonadales bacterium
TATCAAAAGCGCCCTCTTCCATCATGGCTTTTATTTCTGCTGCCAGTTCTGGGGTTCCATAGCGAACGTCTTCACTGGAATGAGGCAAACGCAACATTTCATGACATCGCCAAATTTCCGGGCAGTGAACGTGAATCACCACATTGGCATCGCTTTTATATTGATAGATAGCGCCATGGGTAATGGCTTCTGAAGAAGGTTTAACTGGCCCATTAGCAATCAAATGATTGCCTTCAACATTACAGTGGGTAACAGTGCAAAAATGCTCGGGAGCGAGCTGATTTAAATGACCGGTTTGAGTACCAGAGACAATAAACTGATGATTGTCAGATTCAGGAGTTCGACAACTAATATTGCCATAACCCAATCCACCGTAACGATCTGGATCCTGACCAATTAATCCCATTTGGAAAAGCAAGGTGCGCCAATTGCTAATATCTTCTATCAACGCCGGTTCCGGAGCCGTCGATTCAGAATAATCCAACTGATATTTTATAACACCTTCGTCCAACATTTAATGATGAACCTTAGCTAGCAAATAGAATGATTTGTTAAACCTATGAATACTCGCCTAACCATAGTGCGAGCAATGGAAAAAGTAAAACAAGACTATAAGTAACTTATATAAGTTATTTGGAAATGAAAGAGGTAAAGCTTGTACTTTTGGGCTCTAAAGCTTGCTTCTCTATGCGCTTTCACAAAGCACTTCGTTGGCCATATCTGTGTTCATCAAGCGTTGCAGAATAGCCTGGAGGTCGATCACTGGACCCGCGTGATCTTGCTTCAAATCTGCCAACGAGATATTTCCCAAGATATGCATGACCAGCTGATTAATAGAAGACCAATGAGATTCCATATCACAGTCGCCAGACAATTCGCAGGACGCATCCTCATCGCAGCATTCAGTCATCGCCATGGGACCTTCCACAGCACCAAGAATATGAACCACGCTGATGAATTCTGGTAAGCGAGCCAGCTGGTAACCACCTTTAGAACCACGAATCGAACGAACCAAGCCAGCATTCACTAGCAAACGCATTAATTTTCGTACTGTGGGGGTGGTGAGATTGGTGTGCTGGGTCAATCCATCCATAGACACAAGCTCCGTGGGCCGTTTGGCCAACGTATTCATGATCACCAGCGCATAATCCGCCATTTTGCCAACACGAAGCATCAGAACACCTGTTAAATGAAGTGGAAGTACCAGTATGGCACAAAACCATACCAAATTGGTATTGATTTAAAAGCCCGACTGATTTACTCTGTTATTCATTAGAGAGCGTAAAAATAGGCCATGTTCATTGGGTGAGAGCAATGAATGACTGCCTTAACCTATCGCAACACCAGCGGACACAAAATCGAACATGCCAACTATGCTGTATTGCAGACAGCAACCAAGGTTTGCACAGCCAAAACAACTTAGCTAAACATTGAGAAAGAAGCCATGAGCAAAGCGGATCAGCCTATCGATGACCTGATAGACCGTGAGTACGAAGCAGGTTTTGTCACCGACGTTGAATCAGAAACCTTCCCTCCCGGGCTAAATGAAGAAGTCATTCGCGCGATTGCGGCGAAGAAAGACGAGCCTGAATGGATGGTGGAATGGCGCCTCAAAGCCTATGAGCATTGGAAAACCATGAATGAGCCAGAATGGGCTCACGTGGAGTATCCGCCGATAGATTACAATGCCATTAGCTACTACTCATCGCCTAAATCTAAAAAAGATGGCCCGAAGAGTCTTGATGAAGTCGATCCGGAAATCTTAGAAACTTTTGAGAAGCTTGGTATTCCTCTACACGAACGCGCAGCACTTGTGGGTGTGGCGGTTGATGCCGTTTTTGATAGTGTCTCTGTAGGCACTACCTACAAAGAGGAACTAGCAAAGGCTGGTGTGATCTTCTGCTCCATATCAGAAGCGATACAAGATCACCCAGAGCTAGTTAAGAAATATCTAAGCACCATTGTTCCTACATCGGATAACTTCTATGCAGCACTTAATTCGGCTGTATTTACCGATGGTTCTTTTGTGTATATCCCGAAAAACACTCGCTGCCCCATGGAGCTATCCACCTACTTCCGCATTAATGAGCGTAATACGGGGCAATTTGAGCGCACCTTAATTATCGCCGATGAAGGCAGCTATGTGAGCTACCTAGAAGGTTGTACCGCGCCCATGCGCGATGAGAACCAACTCCACGCCGCGGTTGTTGAATTGGTGGCACTAGGTGACGCAGAGATCAAATACTCCACGGTTCAAAACTGGTACCCCGGAGATAAAGACGGTAAAGGTGGTATCTACAACTTTGTGACCAAACGTGGCTTATGCGCGGGCAACAACAGTAAGATTTCTTGGACACAAGTTGAAACCGGTTCCGCTGTCACTTGGAAATACCCAAGCTGCGTATTAAAAGGTGATAACAGTATTGGCGA
>JAKSAW010000064.1 GCA_022361455.1 Pseudomonadales bacterium
GTAGTGACCGATCACAATCCCATTACATTCTTTGGTACTCAGCAAGGGCTCAGGCGGCGTCAGGCACGCTGGTCTGAATTTTTGCAACAATTTGCTTTCCAATGGGAATACCGACCAGGACCGATTAACGTGGCAGATCCCATTAGCTGCATCCCGGAGCATTCTACTGCGATTCCCAGCAGTGAAGCCTCCAGTTCAGCCCACCCTGGGCTGGAGGTGAGGGACGGTACGCAGACTATGCTTGCCCTGGGCCGCCCATCTGCCCGCCCAGGGGCACTTCCAGCGTCGGCTGAGCACCTTCGGGCAGCCTACCAGATGGACAAGGAGCTGCAACACCAGCTCAAGAAGGGGAATCTGGTAGAGCGCAACGGGTTGTTATATCATCCCAGTCCCAGGGGTGAGCAGCTAGCTGTTCCTGGTCAGGCGATGCGGCTGGCGATCATTAAGGAAGCGCATGATCCCCCGTACGCTGGACATTTCGGTGCTGACAAAACCATCGATCTGGTGGGCAGATCTTACTGGTGGCCCGGAATGTCCACCCACATCCACCATTACGTCCTGAATTGTGACGTATGCCAGCGGGACAAGTCCCGCACTGGCAAAATCCCTGGCGAACTCCAGCCCCTTCCCATCCCCGATGACAGATGGAATTCTGTCTCCATGGATTTTATAGTGGAGTTGCCATGCACAAAACGCGGTCATGACGCCATCTGGGTGGTCGTTGATCGTTTCAGTAAAATGGTGCACATGGCCCCCACCACATCGAAAGTGACGGCAGCGGACACTGCCCAGATGTTCTTTGAGCGGGTTTTCGCTGCTCATGGGCTGCCCAAGGAGGTCATCTCTGACCGCGGGCCCCAATTCTCAGGACACTTCTGGCGCCAGCTCTGCTCGCGCTTCTCCATCAAACCAGCCCTAAGCACGGCTTTCCATCCCCAAACGGATGGCCAAACAGAGCGCATGAATCGGGTGATTGAGGACACCCTGTGCCATTTCGTTGGCCCCCGCCAAGATGAGTGGGATGAGCTACTCCCATACGTGGAGTTTGCGATAAACAATTCTAAGGCTGCAGTGACAGGGCATACGCCCTTTTTCCTCAATTACGGCCGGCATCCCATTACTCCATTGACCTGGCACCTACCCGCAGCAGCAC
>JAKSAW010000063.1 GCA_022361455.1 Pseudomonadales bacterium
GAGGTCGACGCGCACGGCCTCGATACGCTCGACCGGCGCTACCTTTCCACGATCGCGGAGCATTATGCGGGCGGCCCGGCCGGGATCGAGACGATCTCCGCGGCACTGTCGGAGCCGCGCGACGCGATCGAGGATATCGTGGAGCCCTATCTCATCCAGCAGGGCTTTGTGCAGCGCACGCCGCGCGGCCGGCTCCTGACCCAGAAAGCGTTCGCGCATCTGGGGCTCGCAGCACCCAGCCGGCCGACTGACACGCAGACCGGGCTTTTTGCCGATCCTGACGAGGGCTGATGCGCGCCGTTTCAAACGCGGCATCGACGAATCGCCCCCGGTAATGTAAAGCCCCTTCACATGAGACATCGCGGCCGGGGCTACCACCACGGCAACCTCAAGGAGGCGCTGATCGCCGCCGCGCTCGACCTGATCGGGGAGAAGGGGCCGACCGGCTTCACCTTCGCGGAGGCCGCGCGCTCCGCAGGGGTCAGCCCGGCAGCCCCCTATCGCCATTTCCGCGACCGCGACGAGCTTCTGGCCGATGTGGCCAAGCGCGGCTTTGAGACTTTTACCAATGTGCTCACCACCGCCTGGGACGAGGGGCGGCCTGATGCACAAAAAGCGTTCGAGCGCCTCGGCCGCGCCTATCTCGGCTTCGCGCGCAAGGAGCCGGCGCTTTATTCGGCGATGTTCGAGTCCGGGCTGGCGGTCGCGGAAAACCCGGAGCTCCGCGACGCCGGCGACCGCGCCTATGCGGTGCTGCGCGAAGCGTCGGAAGCGCTTGTCGCGACCATGCCCGCCAAGGGCCGCCCGCCGGCCTCCATGGTGAGCTTCCACGTCTGGTCACAGGCACATGGCATTGCCTCGCTCTTCGCGCGCGGCGACGAGGGACGACGCAAACTTCCCATGTCGGCAGAGGAGCTTCTGGAGGCCGCCATGCTGATTTATCTGCGCGGGCTGGGGGTGCCGGACGTTTAGCGACGCGTGAAAGCGGTCGGGTCTGCCGCTCGGAACCGGATGTCCCGCGCTACAGATTCAGCTGTCCCGCTTCAGTGCGA
>JAKSAW010000318.1 GCA_022361455.1 Pseudomonadales bacterium
CTCTATAAAACAGAAGACCTTCTAAAACCGCTTGAGTCGAATCATCAACATCTAGCCCAAGAATATCTTTTACCCGCTAACTTGGAACAACAGCGCGATAATCTTTATGGTAAGGACTTATTGGAAAAAGCCGAGTTTTGTATTCGGCAATTGCTAATGAAAGGTGAGCCCAGTCGAGATCAGGTCGCCAAAGAGCTAGCGATGAGCTTGCGATCTTTTCAGCGCTTTCTATCGCAACATAACACTACTTATAAAGCGCTACTTGAGCAGATCCGTAAAGAGCTTGCGATAGATTTGCTGCGGAATTCGAATTTTTCTGTACAACATGTTGCGTTGTTGACTGGCTATACAGAAACAAGTCAATTCTACAAAGCTTTTAAGCGTTGGTTTGAACATTCGCCGAAGCATTATCGCTCCTTAACTAGCAATCAATCTTGTCAGCAACCAATAGCTTGCAATACTGCCTAAGCCATAACTTAAAAATGCTTGTAACCACTTGGCTAACCATTCTGAATTGAATCTAAGGTACCATTGCTTTAGATAAAATACGCTTGTGACGATGATTAATTGGCCACATTCAATGCCTAAATTAAATAAGGCTATCGGGGCCGCTCTATCTAAAGGAGCGGTGAATTCTGCTTGTAACAGTTCAATTAGTAGCACTGCGAAGCCTAAACCATGAATGAGACCGAAACCGAAAGCGATTATCGCAGGAAATCGGCGTGTTAAAGTGTCGCCTGGTTTGAGGGCCTCCACTGCAAGGAATACAATGCTCAAAGCAATCATGATCTCCACAAATTGGGGTGCAAGAATAGTGGCATCCGGTAGAAACTCAAGCGCCGCTAATAGCAGAGTAATACTGTGACCAATAGTAAAAGCCGTAACGGTCCATACTAGTTGTTTTAAGCGTACTGCGATCAGCCCCAATAAAATAATAAACGCGATATGATCATAGCCAAACAATAAGTGATGAAAGCCTTGGGTAAAAAAGGAAACCTCGGCATTGTCGTTATCTGATGGTTTAGAGTTTGTCGGGTTTAAGAAATGGAGCGGAATTTCTAACTCTTCATTTAAGTAAGAAAAACTTTGCAGTTGGTTTTCTCCTAACTGATTAACTTGTTGTAGAGTAATCTGGGTTCTGGTATCGCCAGCATGCTTTAATTTAATCCACTCAAGTCTAGCGTCTGGGCTGCAGGCTAGTTGCCATAGTGTTTGAGTAACTCGATTCTCCGTGGTTTGTCGAGTCGGTAGTGTGCTCTCACAATTGCTAGGAAATTCAATGCTAGCTTGGCGAGTATCCAATGAAGGATGAGTGAATCGAAGCTGTACCTGCCAATAATTCTGGTCGCTAGCTTGAACGATTAGACTTGCTAAATTTAACTTGTCAGCAAAGCTCGCTTGAGATGCTGCTATTAATGATAATACTGCGAAAACTTTAACGAGTTGCAACATGACTCACTGCTCCTGATGCGTGAACTTGCTGTTGCGTTAAGGTTTGGTCATAGCCAGTGCTTTTAGTTACTTGGTATTCATCTAAAAGCTCTAGCTTGAGTTGCGCTAAACGCTGTTGCTTCTCCTGCTTTTTCCAGGCAGCGTAAATCTCATGGCGGTGTGATTTTAAGGTTGGCACCGGTGGCTGTTTTACGTCATTAACTCGTATAAGGTGCAACCCAAATCGGCTCTGGATAGGGCCTATCCATTGATGTACTTTGGTGCTCTTCAGCGCGCTGAGTGATTTACCATCCAAAATTCCGAGAGTATTGGAAATTTGTGAAATACTAAGTCCATTAAAAGATAAACCTCTAATAAACGGATCTGATTTAATGATCAAAGCTTTAGTTTCAATACTGTTCAATATCGCTAGCGTTTCGTTAGCCTTATCAATGGACTGTTGTCCTTGATCGGACTTAAAGAACACATGGTCGATGTCATACAGAGTTTCACCGGAAAATGAATCCAGATTGCTTTCAAGGTAATCGTTTAGCTTATCGAGTGTAGGAGACATTGGAGTTGCTTGTGCTTCTAATATGAAATTCATTTTCTGTATAACTCGGCGGCGAACAACTGGGTCTTGTTGGTCTAGCTGATAGATTAAGCCTTGCTGAAAGAGTGCCTCATCCATTATTTCCGCATTCACTAAATGCTCAATGTCCTTCTTTGTGGGTATGCGGCGATGTTGTTGAATATAGGCTGCGGTGAGATGCTTTTGTTGTTCTTTTGTCACGACAATTTTTTTCTCGTCAGTGTGTTGGTTTGTTTGCAGCCAAGCATAAATGCATAGACTTAAAATAAAGAAGTGACAAAGAGGTTCAGTTGTGATTGATCTAAATAGTTTCATTACCAAGCCCTCTCTAAATTGCGTGATACCAGATAGGGGATGTCCAAGCACGTTCCTGTATGGCGTCCGGAATAGATCCATCGCAACAGGCAGCCAAAGGGTGTTCTGCATCGATATCATTACAAGTAAGTTGTTGCTCGGTCATAGCGGCATTGCATTGCAATCTGCTCCAGCGACAGGTTGGGTTCTCTACGATACGTGCGTAATAAAAAGCATTTTGATCGGGATTAAAATCTGGATCTTGCCAAACGCTACATAATTGCTCGAAGCCACTTCCATAGGTTTCACAGCTGTCAATATTAACGCCGGCACCATTGTCAGGATCGCCTGCCACTTCGTAGACTTTCTCGAAGGTTTCGCCTTGATCTTCCCAACCTTTTATAATCTGAATTCGTTGCAATGGCGTGCCGGGGAAATTCTGAGTACCAGCGTCCATCATTGCCGATACGGCAAAACTTGGTGATGGGTGCGGATCGTTGAAAGTGTCCCTGCTCGCCAACGGCAGATCACTACCCATGGGTACGCCTTTGTTATAGCCTTGCTCTACAAAATCAGTGGCATTGCATAAATCTTCAGGCAAGTTCCAGCCGCCAAAAAAACGGGTAATAATTCGTGTTCCGCTCGTGGCATAGGTTTCTCGGCTTTGCATATTATTAAAAATGGCATCGCGGCTATTTTGCTCTGCCCATACTACCGCTAGTCCGCCAGGGCTATATGGTTTAAGGGAAGCAAAGCCGGCAATATCGGCAAAGGCTTGTCCCAATTCGTTATCCGCTTGGCCCGCAATGCCAATTCTGTTTTCGAGAGTACCGTCGCTTTCGCCAACATGGCCTTGAAAGTTATATTCTTCGACAGCACCCGGCGTTGCATTGTGAGTATCAGTACTGCCAATAAAACCAAATTTAAATGGGTTTACGCCAATCCGAGTTTGTTCTGCTAAGCCTTGCCTTAAAGTGCTACGGGCAAAATCGGATGGTTCTACGCAAATACCACTAAAGCCACCAATAGGAAAAATAAAATCAGAACACAGTGGTTTGCAATCAGGCGCGTCGTCTTCAGCACCGGTGCAAATATTGGTAATCACTAACTCAAAGTCGCATAGTTCGTCTTCGCTGGCGAGGGGAGCGTTGGAAGATGAGATACACTCTGATGCCCCTTTGTGTTGATAGATTTCAATTAGCGGTTCCATCCGTTGCCGTTGGGCAGCCAATTCTGGAGTGTAAGGATTTCTCCGTTCGGTATAGGGTTGAAACATAGTGCCGCCGCCAAGGTTTGAGTTATGAGGAATCGTTAATACCTCACAGCCATTGTTTTTATCAAGGCATTCTTGGTCTAACCGTGCCCATAATTCTTCGGGTCTGTCAGCATCGAAGTAACTTATAGCTTTCTCGGTGACTTTATGATTGCGGAAAATAACGTTGCGATGTTGATTGTTGAGCATTGGTGCGCCAGTCCATTCATAGCCAACAAAACTGGTAAAGCTACACCGTGTGGAGGTGTCATAAGCGGCATGGGCAGCGTTTTGAATTTCCTTCCAAGCATTGGTGTCCCTAATACCACACAGCTCTGGATGTAACTTGCACATGCTTAAAGTGATTTCACCACCGGGAATCACCGAGCCGCCTAAACCTAATGCGAAAGCAATTGAATCTAAAGGCGTGCCACCCTCTGGTGTTCCTCGCATCACGGAGCAATAGGCGCCGTAATATAACCAACTGTCGCGATTAAAGCAGAGATTAGTTTCCGCTAAAAATTCGCTGTGATCTGTAACTCCGGCAAAATCGAGCGGTCGCTCCAATTGAATAATACGATCAGAGTTTCCGTTAGCATCGTAAGGAGGTAGTGCAACTGGCTCGCCTTTGGCAAATGCATAGGCATCATGAGGTGTATTTACCGCGCCATTTTGGGCGGCATCCATGGAGAAACCGGTATGAATATGTAAGTCACCAAAGTGAGGGTTTTTCAAAGGGTTATATTGATCGCAGCTGCCTATTTCAGGTTCTTCAACGGGTTGAGGTTCACTAATGACTGGCGGTTTCGACATGCCGGTAAGAATTCCCCAGCTAAATATGAGACCAACCAATTTCAATGATGAATTCAACATGTCTACATTCCCCCTGATGTTTTTTATTGCTAGGAGGAGAATCTTAGATTTAAAACTGAAATCCCGAATAGGGCATAACGTGCCAAAATATTATTGGCCAGTTTTATCAACACCATGCTCTACTTTATTTGGTTGGACAGTTGCTGGACATAGACTGTGAAAACTCCGAGCCAAGCCCGCTTCGCGCTAAACTAAATATTCCTAGTTAATTGGAGTATGAAAATGTTTAAGTGGTCAACCATCCAGGAGTTGCCGCTTGATGAAAAACCATCTGAGTGGTCACTTGGAGAACATTACTGGAGCGATATTAATCTATCTGCTTTCGATCATAGCGATGATATCGAAGCAGAAAATTATTCCTTCGAGAATGAAGGCGAAGAGTCATCACCAAGCAGCCTTCCAAATTCGAGCAACGAATTACTTAGTTCCGAGCAAGAAAAACAGCTTGCTTATGCGTTGCAAAAGGCGTTTGTAGATCTTCAGCATCAGCTGCTTGATAACATTGAGAATTTGCAAACCATTCACAACGATTTCTTGGAAAAAGAGCCATCGCTGTCTCCAGCTATATTAGATCGAGTTCTTACATTGCACGACACGCTTCTTGTTTATGGATATTTAGTGGAGCGTGATTCCCGTTTTGAGACTGAATACCAACAGGTTTGGGAAAGGCTAAAGATTCTATATGGTAAGCTGCCAATCAATCGAGATTTACTTATAGCGTTAGCGGAAAATCAAAAGGATAAACACTTAAAACCTCTTAATAAAGTTTATGAACTAAGGAATCATTTTGTCAGTGCCAATATCCGTTTAGTGTATTTTGTAGCGCGCCGCCATATGGAAAGGGGGATGACGTTAGATGATATGGTTCAAGAAGGCGTGATTGGTTTAATGCGTGCAGCGTTTAAGTTTGATCCCAACGTTGGAGTAAGATTTTCAACGTACAGTTTTTGGTGGATTAAACAAGCCATTCGTCAAGCCATAAGCAAGCAGCGTTCTATGGTGCGTTATCCTACCCACGTAAACGATCAAGTTAATCGCGTGTACGCAGTTAAGCAGAAACATCTTGCTGCTACAGGTAAAAAAATTACCCTGCAGGAATTGCAGCAGCAGTTGGATTATGCCCCAGCCCATATTAAGGATCTACTTTCACTCACAAATTTATGTGTATCTTCCAGCGCACCTATCTTTGAAGATGGAAATAACACGTTGGAAGATGAGCTCACTTATGAACAACCATTAAGTTCTCCTATTTCTGAGTATTTAAATTCCGAAAGAAGTGAACAGGTGGAGGAGCTATTAGCGTTGTTAAGTGAACGCCAAGCAACAGTTGTTAGGTTGCGTTATGGCATTGGCCATCGCAAGCCGTACTCACTCAGTGAGATAGCGCCACAAATGGGAATTAGCCGAGAAAGAGTGCGCCAAATCGCCGAAGAGGCGCTGGCGAAAATTCGCCAGCACTTTAGTGATTAACTCGGCTTAAATCGATGCCTTCTTGATCCAACACTGATTGCAGTAAGTCCTCGAGAATGGCTCGTGCTTGAGCAGTTCTGAGGTAAATGTGGTGGTGTAGGTCGGCCGATTCCTTGTCTTTGCTCTCGCATTCTGCACTGTAGTTTTCGAAACCTACCAAGCTTTTGATCAGCTCGGAAAGATGGTTTGGACACTCACAGTCGATGGTCGAGGTCATTGCAGCTGCTTTGTTTAAGGCTCTATCGCTAAAGGTACGTGGCGGCACTTGCTTTATTGGCACTAGGATAGGGTCGCCCTGAGGTGCTTCGACTAAGTTTGCGGTTAAATCTCTAAAGGTAGTTTTGTCTACCGGCGATTTTAACGCTTGTACACCCAATGACTTCAGGTACGAAACGTCCTGCTGACGCGAATAGCGATATAACAGAATGACGTAAGGGGCGTTGATACGCTTAATCAGCTTGCCGAGGTTTTGCGCCTCTGCTGCGCTCAAGGACGCTTGCTCGATCACTAACATATCCGGCTGACCGCCATTATGGGCGGAAGCGAGATGATCGGTGTCGGTAAAACGGGTCACTTTGTCTATGGGGAATGGTGGCTTTTCTAGCTGATCTATCATTCTTAACGCTTCGGCCCCCGCTGCCCATACTGTGAGGTTTGGCTTCTTAGCAGTAGGTTCGTCGGCGCTTTTGAACTCTTGAAGAATATCGCGAAGCTCTTCGTTGCTCATGCCTGCGATGGTGCCAATGTTGAAGCCATTGTCGACGCAGCTTTTCAAGAGCTTCAACCTTTCCAGGGCGCTCTCGCTGTAGATGCGGCGGCCGCTGTCAGAGCGGTCTGTTTCGATTGCGCTATGTCGCTTTTCCCAAACACGGAGGTTATGAACCGTTAAGCCTGTAAGTTTTGCGATGGCACCGATGCTGTACTGTTTCATAGGAGATCTCCCCTGTTTCAATTTTTCTGTGTTTCTGAATCTAGAATATGAGTAGACATGGACAAGTTCAAGTAAAAATTAGCATTTTGTCTATTAATAATGGTCATATGACTTAGACATAACTAAATAAAAAGGTGATTTATGCTCCAGTACAAAGCTCCAATTGATGATATTCGTTTCCTAATCCACGACGTTTTTAAGGCTGATAAGCACTATTCAGAGATGTCTTTTGGCGAGGATTTTTCCCTAGATTTAGCGGATGTAGTGCTCTCGGAGATGGCGAAATTCGTGGAGGGCGTGTTTTTACCGGTGAATCGCAGTGGTGACGAGGAAGGTTGCCAATACGATCCCGAAACTCGATCTGTGAAGGCGCCCCCCTCATATCATGGAGCCTTCAAGCAATTCGTAGACAATGGTTGGACAAGCCTGTCTACTCCTGTTGAACACGGTGGTCAGGGGCTACCGCACCTTCTTAATGTGGTGTTCGATGAGATGTGTGCGTCGACAAACACGTCGTTGAGTATGTACTTCGGCCTTACCCATGGCGCTATCGTGGCCCTTGAGAAGCATGCCGACGAGGCCCTTAAAGACCGTTATCTTAATCGGCTAATCACTGGCCAGTGGACTGGCACCATGTGCCTTACGGAGCCCCATTGTGGTACAGACCTGGGATTGATCAAGACAAAAGCTGAGCCGGTTGAAGGCGGTGGCAACGAGTATCGTATCACTGGTTCGAAGATATGGATTACCGGCGGAGAGCACGATTTAGTTGATAACATTATTCACTTGGTGCTAGCAAAGCTTCCTGATGCCCCAGACGGTAGCGGTGGGATTTCGCTGTTTATCGTTCCTAAAGTGACTCCCGATGGCGAGCGTAACGGCATTTATTGTACTGGGCTGGAGCATAAGATGGGCATAAACGGCTCCGCCACTTGTTTTATGAGCTTGGAAAATGCGGAAGGTTATTTAATCGGAGAACCGCACCAAGGCTTGAAATACATGTTCTCTATGATGAACTCAGCGCGGATTATGGTTGGAGTGCAAGGCTTGGGATTAGGCGAGACGGCCTATCAGACAGCCTTGAGTTTTGCCCGAGAGCGCATCCAAGGCCGCTCCTTGGCGGGAGCGCAGCAACCGGATCAACCTGCTGACAACATTATGGTGCACCCAGATGTGCGCCGCATGTTGCTTAGTCAAAAAACCATGTTAGAGGGCTGTCGTGCATTGGCTTATTGGGTGGGTATGAATCTCGATATGAGTCAACATCACCCTATCGACCATATCCGCGAGCAAGCGGGTGATTTAGTCGAGCTGCTGACTCCCGTTGTGAAAGCCTTTATTACCGATCAAGGTTATTTGGTTTGTGACCAAGCGGTGCAAACATTGGGTGGTTCTGGTTTTACCAAAGACTGGGGAATCGAACAGCTTCTCCGCGATTGTCGTATTGCACGAATCTATGAGGGAACCAATGGTATCCAAGCTTTAGATTTAGTGGGAAGAAAGCTCCCTATGAACAACGGTAGAGCGGTTCGTCATTTGATTAACGAAATGGTCGCCTATGCCGACGTTTGTAAGGATCATGCTACCCAAGCAAGATTAAGGCATGGCATTAGCGTGCTAAATGATGTGCTTGCTTGGTTGGCGATGAATGCTTTGCAAGATCGCGAAGTCGCAGGCGCTGCTGCAACACCTTTGTTAAAGCTGTTTGGTGTGGTCACTGTGGGCTACCTGTTAGCGAAATCAGCAGATGTTGCCCAGGAGAAATTGAACGGCGGAGACGAATCTAGTGACTTTTTATTTGCGAAGTTAAAAACACGAGACTTCTATTTTGCTGAGACCATGGTTCAAGTGGACATGCTCATGGAATTGATCAAGTCTGGTAAGCGTCATTTGATGGCATTTAATGACGCAGAGTTTTAAACCTGTCGTAAATAATCAACTCTAGAAGAAAATGGAGAAAACGCATGGTGCACTATTCCACGACGGCGATCGAAAATATGGAGAAAAGCTTTCGAGTGAACTTTATAAATTCACTTTCAGGTTTTAAAAGTTCCAATTTGGTTGCCACCGTGGATAAGCAAGGAAATCCTAATTTGGCCATGTTTAGTTCGGCAGTTCACTTGGGGGCTGACCCTGCCTTGATGGGCTTGGTCAGTCGCCCTCGTTCTGTAGAACGCCATTCTGTTGAGAATTTATTGGATACAGGTTTATATTCAATAAACCATGTTAACAAAAAGATATTAAAGGCCGCTCATCAAACGGCGGCCCGCTATCCCCGTGAACAATCCGAATTCGATGCTACCGGCTTAACAGCAGAATATCTCGAAGAGTTTGCTGTGCCAGTGGTGGCAGAATCACAGCTCAATATTGTTATGAAGCTTGTTGAGGCAATACCTATTGAGGTGAATAACACTGAATTTATTATTGGTGAAATTAAAAAAGTTATTGTTCGAGGAAATGTAGTGAACTACGATGGCTTTATCGATATTGAAGCATTAGGTTCGGTGTCGCTATCAGGCTTAGATAGTTACCATGAAACTCAACGAATCGGTCGCCTCAGCTATCCAAAACCTGATAAAGAACCGCGGTTTATTCCCTAGGCCGGCAAACCACTCCAGCTCTTTTTGTCGATGGCCTCTGTAGACTTGCTAACAGTCACTGGGATTCCGGTTAAATGTACCATACCCGAAATGTGTTCAATGTTATCTGGTCCGTCAGCGGCCAAGATATTAACATTGGCACCAGCCAAATTACTGGCTACCGATAAACCTTTGGCATGCTGATGTCCCCAACCATGCTGCAATGCTACTGATCCGGGTTTGATTTCTTTTAGCAAGTGCAATGGCACGCGTATTGTTCCGCTGTCGGACTTTACGTCTACCACATCGTTGTCTTTTAGCTTGAGAAATTCCGCATCGGAAGGGTGCATATATAAATAATTGGTTTGGAATTTTTTACTGTGAGTGAGTTCCACGATATTCTGCGTCCAAGAATTATGAGTACTATGAACTCGCTTTGAAATTAAACGCAGTGCTTTATTTCTCTTTAATGAAACCTCTTGGTTAAAGATATCGCCTAGTTTTCTTGCTTCCTCAACTAAAGAGGTCGGCACAAGGCGTACTTTGCGATCTTCCCAAAGTGGACGTTGGCTTAAAAAGTCATCCGCTTTTGCGCCAGGAATCGATTTACCATCACTCTGTTTGATTAAGTCTTTGAAACGACCATTTTTAGACAGCCTGAGCATTAAATCCAGAATAAATGTTTGTGGTAATCCTTGATAGGCTTGATTGGATGCGCTGAACTGTGTTTTAAAGCTATGTTTTAAGCGATTTGCGCTATTCATTAATCTTAAAGTAAATTGCAAGCCTTTCTCGTTAAACAAGTTAACACCACATGCCTCCGCTAAATCAAAATAGATGCTCGCTTCATCCCGTTGTTCTCCTTCGGGATCTACAATTTTATCGGTGGCAGCTAAATAGGGAATAGATTGCATACCCATAAATAGCGGAAACACAAAAGGTAAATCTGGTCTTTGTAACGGCGAGGTGGCTGGCAATATATAGTGAGCAAGACTGGCCGTTTCATTCATGTAAATATCTGTGACGACAAGTAACTCTAATGACTCTAAAGCGGATTTTAATCGCTCTGCATTTGCCATTGTCATTAGTGGATTACCACCAGTAACAAACATGGCCTTAATTTGATCTTTACCGGGCGTTAGAATTTCATCTGCTAGAATACCCCCTGGAAAGCCGCCATTTAATTCACGAAAGCCACCAATACGGGAACGTTTGTCCCGAGTAAATAGTTGATTCTTTTTGGCAAACTCAGCGAAATCAAAAATGCCTCTGCCAACCAATGTGCCGCCGGTTTGATCTAAATTGCCTGTCACTGCATTAATGACTTCCGCTAACCAATGGGCTAATGTGCCGTGTTTTCCCATACCCAATCCGGTACCGGTGACAATGGCCGCACCCTTGGCGTTGACGAACTGATACACCATGGTTCTTAAATGTTCTGGTTGTATATCGGTGAGTGGAGCGGTTGTTTCAGGTGACCAATCTTTAACGAGCTCCTTGAGCGTATCAATGCCGCTCATATGCTGGCGGACTCTATCCCAGGCGATACCGTCGATGGCGAAGATCTCATGGAGAAAGGATAAAAAGAAAAACACATCAGAGTTCGGTTGAATAAATTGGTGCTGCTCAGCCACTTTTGCGGTCTCATTGTAGCGAGGATCCACTACCATAATTTGCCCACCGCGAGCTTTAATTTCTTTTAATCGTTTTACCGGGTGCGCTACTTGTAAAAAGGTCCACTTAGATACCACTGGATTAGTACCCACGATCATTAAGTAGTTGATATTTTCTAAGTCGGGAAAGGGCTGAAAGAATGGAAAACCGTACATTTCACTAGCAGAAGCAAAGCGATTGGCACAATCCTGCGTTGCAGAAGAAAACACATTATGGGAGCCGATACCCTGCATAAAGCCTTCGGCAAATATGGGATGCAGAATACTAAACCCAGCAGCAGTGCCCACATACATTGAGATTGATTGAGGAGAAACTGCTCGCAACGCTTTTACCTTGTCACCAATTTCCTGCAGCGCTTGGGGCCAGCTAATTGGCACGTATTTATCGCCGATCTTCTTTAAGGGCTTAGTGAGTCGGTCTGGGGAATCATACATTTTGTGTTGATGTAGGCCTTTCATGCAGGAAAAGCCCAGGGTTCCAATATGGTCTTTATTGGGTTCCATCTTGGTGATACGACCATCTTCCAAATGAGCTACCATGCCGCAAGACGCTTCACAAATTCTACAAAACGTTGTTTTTACTTCAATTTTCTTATTTTGCATGCTCATTTCCCCACCACCTAAGTCTGACTAATGCCTGTGGTATTCGCTGTTCGAGTTTTTATTACTGTCGTGGTTGTAGTTTTAGTTGTAGCTATAGATAGTTGCGTTCTACACAAAACATAAGGTAGTTTATGTTTTGTGTAAAGTAGTTCTGAGATGCGTAATCAGTTAGGCGGTTTGTAAATTTTATGGCACGGGTAAAAAAAGAAGATTGGATTAATGAAGCAACAAGGCTTCTGATAGAGGGAGGCTTTGCCAAGCTGACGCTGGAAAATCTACTGGAGCGCTTGGGGGTTACCCATGGATCTTTTTATCACCACTTTCGCAATCGTCAGGCGTTAACCGAGGCGGTTTTGAAGCAGTGGCGCAAGGAAATGACGCAAGACGTGCTAGCAAGTGCTTCGCAGATCGGTGATATCAACGAAAGGGCAGAAGCCCTTATAAAAATAGGGCAAAGCTTTACCGATCAAACCCAACTCGAAATTGCTTTTCGATCCCAAGCGAGGGTAGATCCCATGGTTCGGGAGTATGTACAGGAAGTGGACGAATTGCGGATTCAGAACTGTGTACAGTTGGCAAAACAGCTATTTGGGGATACGCCTAGGGCCCAAGTTATTGGCAAGTTGGCTCATGCGGTGTTTGTTGGCAGTCAACAAATGATTCCCGCTTACACCGAGAAAGAGACCGAAGC
>JAKSAW010000062.1 GCA_022361455.1 Pseudomonadales bacterium
CCGTTGCCGCCATGGCTGTAGCCGCAGTGGCTGAGGAAACCCAGCATCCCCTTGTTGATCTGGACGCGCTCCGGGGTTTGCGGACCGTCAGCGGCAACGGCGCCCTTGGCCCCCTGCGCCGAGATCGAACCAGGACCGTTCGAGATCAGAAGTCCGACGAGGATCTGCAGCGGCAGCGCCTCTTCGGCCGTCGGCTTCTTGCCGGTCATTGCCAGAAAGCAAAGATCTGCCATGGTCCATGTCGAGAAGCGTTCTTCGCGCGGGATGCCGCAAAGCGAGCCCGGCTGGTGATGCTGGCCGGGGATCGTGGCACCGACCATGACGCCGTAGAGCCGCAGGTGCCAGGGCAGGGTGCGCGCCGTCAGCTTGGTGATCCGCTTGCGCATCAGCGGTCCCCAGGAGATTGTCAGGGCGATGGCAGCAAGGATCGCATCACGATTGAGCCGGCCCCCGAGCGAACCGAGGAATTTGAGGAACACGGATTTCCCGCCCCGAGCCGCGACAGCGGCAAGCATCGCTTCGGGTCGGGGGTCTTCGGCGTCTTCAGGCCCGGCCAGGAACAGCGCGCGGGAGGCATCGTCGATGGCAAGGTCGCCGCAATCGAAACCCTCGTCGCTCCCATCGAGCAGTCCGGAATGGGCGAACAGCTCGATCAGAACATCGGTGCAGGCGAGCGCGCGTTCGACCCGTTTCGGTCCGACAATGGCTGCGGCCGAGGCCATCACCGCATTCGGGGCGTTCCCGGCCTCGCGGGCCGCATCCGCCGCCACCAGGATCGGGTCGCCGACCAGGTTGACTTCCGCAGCGACCGCCACGTCCAGAAGGACGCGGTGGTTTTCATTGGCGATCTCGTGTACCAGCGGCAGGGCGAAGTTGGCTTCGAGCGGTTCCAGCGCCAGGTCGAGTACCGAATGGCCGTGAACGCTGGTTACCTGGGATTTCGAATCCATCACCGAGGCACCGGATTTGTCCTTCATGGTCTGCCGGGCAACGACCGCGCCGATCTGGTCCTTGAGCGCATCGATCTGGCCGTCATAGGGCGCCATGGCCGCAACCGGCGGCAGCGACAGATTGGCGGGCAGACTCAAACC
>JAKSAW010000061.1 GCA_022361455.1 Pseudomonadales bacterium
GTCGGTTCGAGTCGTCGAGACCCCAGATCGTTAGGCCTGCTTCTTCTTCCGCGAGAAATAAATAATTGCCGGCGATCAGGATATCAGAGGGGCGACCCGGTGTCTCGGTCATGCCCATTGAAACGGGAAGCGCGGGTTGGGTGATATCGAAGACCGCCAACCCCGCTTTGGGTACGGTCATATATAGCCGGTTTTCCTTTCGGGCCAGGCGTTTGATATCGTCTTCAATCACATCCAAATTGGGAACACTACCCGCCGGCATGGGTTCTGCCGGGTTAGTGAGGTCGAAAACAGTAAGGGTTGCATCGGCGCCGGCAACCAGTGCAACTTGATCGACGATGATGATATCGGTATAGGGTTCAGCAGACCATTGACCGATCCGCGATGGTGGGTCTGTAAGGGCGGCAAAGGACAGTAGAAAGAACACAATCGTTGACATGCTTGAAACGCTCCATAAGTGACCCCCCCGGTCGAAGCATGGAAAGATTGCCTAAAAAAACAATGGTTGTAAAGTACTTTCTTCTGTGAACCCGTGAAGTATCATAAGATTCTTACATTGCCGAGGTCGAGGTCACACGAACGAGCAGTGAAATGCCGACGAAAATCCAGCAGATTCATCACATAGGTGAAACGGAATTGTGGAAAAGTGCGTTAAAATATCGACCAGTAATGTCAAGTCGGGCCGGTAGCTGATCATTAAGGACCGACGTTTTCGAGGGGGGAGCCTTGCGGGTTTCAAATAGCTGGATCATCATTTGTTTCTTGTTGTTGACGATTGCCTGTGTAGAAAAGAAGACGAACCAAACGGTTTCAGCTGTGGCCGAACCGGTAGCGGAACCGGCAACGACAGCAGCGGAGGCCGCCGTTCCGGCTGAACCCGAGGAAATGACCGAGACCGTTGAATCCGAGCCCGAGCCCGAGCCGCCCGCCCCTGAGCCCGAGCCGTCCGCTCCTGAGCCAAAGCCCGATCAGGTTGTTACAAATACCAAACTTGACTTGCGGCCCGATCCCGAACACCTACTGGAAAC
>JAKSAW010000060.1 GCA_022361455.1 Pseudomonadales bacterium
TCACCGCCGTCGCCGGAGAGCGCAACGGTCACCTCAGTTCTGGCCAGTTTCGCAACCAAGCGTGTCGGAAGTTGAGAGGAATCGGCGAAAGGCTCGTCGAACATATACGGCAAGGCCGGAATGATCTCGCGAGCCTGATCGGGTGTAACATAAAGTTCGGTATGCTTAGTGCCCAGGTGTTGTGCTACCGCCGCGGCATGTTCCGCTTCATTGAACCCGTCTTCGTTGAAACCGATGGTAAAGGTTTGAACGGGCTTGGAAGCCTGCTCTTGCATCAGGGCAACCACCAGACTGGAGTCGATCCCACCCGAGAGGAAAGCGCCCAACGGAACATCGGCAATCATACGGCGGGCAACAGACTCACGCAGCAGTCGGGTCAGTTGATCCAGACCTGCAAGAGGATCGCGCAGGATCTCCGCTTGACCGCTTTCGGCCACCTGCCGGAAAGACCAGAAGCGACGCGGTGCGAGGCCTTCACCCGGAAAGGGGCTGAACCCGGCGGGTCGCCGCACCAGATCGGCGTCAACACTTAAAATACTACCGGGCATCAGTTTATAAATGCCCGAATAGGCGGTCAGAGGCGCGGGGTAACAGGCGTGACGCATGAAGGCGGTAAGATTGTCCCGGCTGATTTCCGATTGCCAGAGAGGAAAGGCCCGCATGGCTTTGAGCTCGGAGCCGAAGAGAAAAACCCCTCCGGACCAACCGTAGTAAAGTGGTTTGATACCGATTCGATCTCGGACCAGGTGCAGGACCCGTTCCTTTTCATCCCAGAGCGCAATGGCGAACTGACCGTTGAACCGTTTCACCGCGTTGTCCAGACCGTGTTCCTCGATCATCGCCAAGATGACTTCCGTATCGGAACCACCGCGGAACTCATAAAAGCGCCGGACCAGTTCTTCGCGCATCTCCTTGAAATTGAAGATCTCCCCGTTGTAAACCAGCTGATAGCGGCCGCTGATGGATTGCATGGGCTGGTGACCCAACGGCGATACATCGATAATCGAAAGGCGGCGATGGCCCAGGGCAACCTCGTCTTGACTGTCGATGAAATAACCACTGTCGTCCGGGCCGCGGTGGGCGATGGTATCGCACATGGCTTTTAAGGCGATTCGCCGCTCCTCGGCGCGTAAGCCTCGGCGTACATCCCAAAACCCGGTAATTCCACACATAGTTCCTAGACCTTGTTGATGTGTTCCACGAAAGTCTCGCGGACTAAATCTCGTGAAAAAGGTTGTGCCGCTTTAAGGCTGTTGGCGGCCAGTTCGGCGACACGTTTCTCATCCGAGAGCAACCGCCGTAACGCGACCACGAGAGCTTCGTGAGAACGCTCGCTTACGATTTCCGCGCAGTCGTGCTGCTTGCAGAAACGGGCAAACCGTTGATCCAGCACACGTGGGAATCTGTGCGACAATGCAAATCGATCGATGAACTGA
>JAKSAW010000847.1 GCA_022361455.1 Pseudomonadales bacterium
AAAGTGAACCGAAGAAGAGAACATTATGCGGAGTATTCAATAGGCGCGGTTTCGGATAATAAGTGCAATTGGTAAGAGAAGGGTCAGCTGGTAGAGTCGGCGCTTCTCCCCGCCAAGAGAAAAGCACTGATGAGCTACAACCAGCTGACTGAGAATGAACGATACCAGATTTACAGCCTGATAAAAGCCGGACATTCACAGGTGGACATTGCAGAGTTGCTGGGCCGACATCCCTCCACGATCAGTCGAGAGCTTCGCCGCAACACGGGGCTGCGAGGTTACCGCCCTGGTCAAGCGCAGAATCTATCAGATGCCCGACGACATGAGGCGGCCAAGGCCAAAAAAATAACAGAAGAAGTTCGAAGCCAGCTAGAAACACTGCTCCGACAGGAGTTAAGTCCCCAGCAGGCAGCGGATTATCTGGAAAGGCATACAGGCGTATCTCTGCATCACGAAACGATCTATCAACTGATCTATGCCGACAAGGCCAATGGCGGAGACTTGTACACACATCTCCGGGTAGCATCAAAGCCCTACCGCAAGCGTTACGGCAGCAATGATCGGCGTGGGAAGCTCAAGAACAGGGTGAGCATTGATGAGCGCCCTGCGGTGGTTGATCGGGGCAACCGAGTCGGCGACTGGGAAGGTGACACGGTCATCGGCAAAGGGCGCAAAGGGGCGTTGTTGACGATGGTTGAGCGCAAGACCTTGTACACAGTGATCGTGCGACTGACAGGGAAGAAAGCCGATTTGCTGGCCGATGCAGCGGTGTCTCATATGTCGTCAATCAAGGGCAAGGTCAAAACGATCACTTTCGACAACGGGTTGGAATTTGCCGGGCATGAGGAAATTGCAAAAGGACTGGCAGCGGATGTGTATTTCGCCCATCCGTATGCCTCGTGGGAACGAGGAATTAATGAAAACACTAACGGCCTTATCCGCCAGTACTTTCCCAAGGGTACAGACTTCAGCGAGGTAACGGATGCACAGGTTCAATTTGTCATGGACAGATTGAACAGTAGACCAAGAGCAACCCGAGGTGGCCGGTCGCCAAACGAATTATTTATGGGGCGGCGAGATGATTTACTCGCCGCGTAAATGGATTGCGGTTATTACTTGAAACCGAGATGCACGAGTTTACAAAAGGGGTTCAGGAGGGTTTTCAGAAAGCTACGCATGAGCTGGTAGGCCTGAGGATTGTGTGTTCCAAAAAGCTTGAGCAGCACTTGGACAAGTTTGAG
>JAKSAW010000059.1 GCA_022361455.1 Pseudomonadales bacterium
GCGGCAGCCTCGGCTACCGGCCTGGCAAGGGTTTCAACCTGTTCAACTCAGACATGGGCGAAGTCAATTTTGGCGTCTACAGTTATACACGCTACCTGAACCAGAAAGACTTTGATCGCACCTATACCGACAGTTTCGGGCGCACCAGCAATATCGATCCGCGCAATGACATCCAGTTCCAGAAGGTCAACATGAGCTTCAAAGGCTGGATTTTCGATCCCAAACTTAACTACCTGTTCTACACCTGGACCGCCAATACCAGCCAAGGGGACCCGGCCCAGGTAGTGGTCGCCGGTAACCTGAGTTACCACTTCAATCCGGCGTTCAAGCTGTACGGTGGCGTGGGGGCACTGCCCTCGACGCGGTCTACCAACAGCACCTTCCCTAACTGGCTCAAGAATGATCACCGCACCATCGCCGATGAATACTTTCGTGGCTCTTACACCATGGGTATCTGGGCCGAAGGGGAGATCACCAAAGGGGTGCAATACCGTGCCATGCTCGGTAACAACCTCAGCCAGCTCGGCGTTGATGGTGCCCAACTGGATGACGGGTTGAATACGGTTTCCGGCGCCCTGTGGTGGATGCCCACCACCGGCGAATTTGGTCCCGCCGAAGGGTTTGGTGACTACGAGTTCCACGAACAGCTGGCCACCCGTTTCGGCATCCACTTCACTCACAGCCGCGAAGATGCCCAGGCCCAACCTGGCACCAATACCTTCGAGAACTCCCAGATCCGCTTATCCGACGGCACGCTGATTTTTCAGGCTGACCCCTTCGGCAACGGCAGTGCAATCAATCAGGCTACCTACCAAATGGCCGCCGCCAACGCCGGCCTGAAATACCGGGGATGGTATCTGGAAGCGGAGTACTACCAGCGCTGGGTGGACAACTTTGACGCTACCGGTCCGTTGCCCGTGAAGGAACTGGACGACAAAGGCTACCAGATCCAGGCCTCCATGATGGCGATTCCCAAGGTCCTGCAGCCCTATGTGGCCTACTCGGAAATCCAGGGTGAATACGGCACTCCTCACGATCTGAGCGTGGGGGTTAACTGGTTTCCGTTCAAACGCAAGGAGCTACGCCTTAACGTGCAGGGCCTGTACCTGAAGGATTCACCGGTCGGCTATGCCAGCGTTCCCTTCCAGGTGGGCGGCAATGGTTGGGCAATCACCACCGACATGGTGCTGGCGTTTTAAGAAGCGCTTCACGCAGGCAGCACGCTAACGATAAAACCGTAGGGCGGAAATTTCCGAAAGGTAATCTCCGCCTTTTTTATGGTTCATCGCGGATTTCCGGGAAAGCCC
>JAKSAW010000890.1 GCA_022361455.1 Pseudomonadales bacterium
ATTTTGCAAGTGGGATCCTGTGAGCTTCCAGTAGAAATCTTCATTAAAAGCTTTTAGATCGATATTCACTGCATCCATATGACGATAGAAAGCTTCTCGCGGCTCTTCACATACATACCCAGCAGACACAGCTACAGATTTGATATCTAACTCTTTGCATGCCTGAGCCACATCAATGGCATATTCATGAAATATCACAGGGTCGTTATACGTGTAAGCCACGCTTTTACAGCCGGTTTCATAGGCACTGCGAGCAATCATCTCAGGCGTCGCACTACTGGAAAGAATATCCACTGCTTTAGACTTGGAAATATCCCAGTTTTGACAAAAACGACAGAACAAGTTGCAACCAGCCGTACCAAAAGAAAGCACCGGCGACCCTGGATAAAAATGATTAAGTGGTTTCTTTTCGATGGGATCGACGCAAAAACCCGTAGAGCGACCATAACTGGCTAAAACAATACTTTGATCCACGTTGGCACGCACAAAGCACAGGCCCCGTTGTTGATCATGCAGCTTACATTCACGGGGGCAAAGATCGCATTGAACGCGACCGTCCTCTAATAAGTGCCAATACTGTGTATCTACAACAGAAGGGTCAGACTTATCGATATGTTCGTGATTTGCCATAGGAACCACCCTGAATAAACCGATAAGCACAACGTAAGGGCTCTTAGGGCTAGATTCAAGGTCCCATGATTGACAGCCTTGATCTGGGTCAGGCAATCAAGAACTAGCAACCTTTATTTCTTTTGCCAGAGCTTGAACTTCTTGGATACGATCATAATCAGAATAATGATGCAAAATAAAGCCTAAGAATTGCAGTGCTTTATCGGGCAGGTTTTTGCCATAAAACAATGCTTCCGCTAACAGGTGATAGGCGCCACCGATATTAGGATAGTTAGGATACTGCTTATGAAAGTTCTTAAGCAATTTGATCACTAAATCATATTTGCCTCGGCTGTAAAATTGTTCGGCCAACACATACTTAACCGATGGGTCATCAGGAACATAGTTACTATCAACTTGCTGGTAGAAGCTAAATAGAAAATACAACCTCGCGTCATCACCCACTTGGTGCAGCTTTGTCATATAACTATCGGCATGTTCCAGTGCGGCTTCCTTGTTACCCATGGCGACTAATAGTTTGCTCAAGTTATCATGTTTTTTAAAATCATTGGGATGCTGACCAATCCCTTTTTTAAAGACCCTAATGGCGTCATCATAACGCCCTTCTTTTAAGAACACTTCAATACGAGAATCAAAAGGATCTATAGCTTTCATCCGCCGTTGCGCAGTTCTCTCATCCTCGGACACGAAACCCAATTCACTTTGATATTGAAAGATCACGTAGCCCATTAAGTGATACATCACTAAGAGAAAATAAACTGAAGAACTTACAAATAAAGGCCCTAACCAGGACTCCGGCAGCTCATTCATTAATAATGAGAAAAAACCTAGATGTGCGAATGAAAAGAAAATCAGAAAAACATACAGAATGAAATAAGCACCACCGATACGCGAAATAAAACTAAAAAGAAACCCTGGGTTCACCGCACTACTCACATCCTCTTCCATGGCAAGCACCATGATACTGGCAGGCAACACCAAGATGACAATTAAAGTAGATAATAAGCTCAGAGAAGGAATCTCCAGCATCACCACCACAACCAAGAAGGCACCAAACATGATTTGCACCCCCACCTGTTTGAGGAACATATTCATATCGCCGGTGAATGCTTTATCCCAAGGCGGTGGTGTAAAACTACCTTTAGAAGTTTGTTCTATAACCATGAATCCATATTTAGTAATAGCCGCCAAGGATAATAACAATCCGGCCAACGCAACTATTCCCCCCATGGCAGTCAGCACACTGCCAAGAATCATCACAGCGACCACAAAAATAACAGCATCACCATTGAGTGGATATTTAAAGAATTGGGGTATACGCTCCCAAAAAGGTGTGGCTGAATGAGCACTGCCCAAGTACTCCAATGAATTACCCGTAAGAAAGTTCTTAGCTTTTGGAGAGCCTAATGAGCTTTCCGAATAATCTACGCAGCGCTCACAGTAACCGGTCTGGAATTCCTCAGACCACCACAAAGCCGGAGATAAAGGATGGTATTTGCAATAGCGCTTGTTCAAATGCTTGAATCCTGCGAGGGTTAATATCTATTAGTCTTTAATTATAGATTGCACCCGCAATAAACCAACCTATTCTGCCACTGCGCAGGGCCAGCGCCGGCGAATATAATCTGTGCGGCCACCCTTTACCAAATCAATCATTAGATCCACCAAGCGAGGATCTAGATGCTGATTTTTCAATCGCTCTAACTCTGCTAATGAGTGCTCAATGGTCCAAGCACTTTTGTAGCTTCTGGAGGAAGTTAAGGCATCGAAGATATCTACAATCGCAACGATCCTCGCGCTAAATGGAATATCCTCTCCCTTCAGGCCCTTGGGGTATCCCGTGCCATCGTACCTCTCATGGTGATACAAAGAGATATCCTTAGCATGCCGATAAAATGGATTCTCACCTAACAGCTCTGCACCACGCTCGGGATGGGATTTCATCACCAGCCACTCTTCTGTAGAAAGGGGGCCTGGTTTTAATAAAATGCTATCGGGAATACCCAGCTTGCCCACATCGTGCATCATACTGGAATAACCCAACTCTTCTGCCAAGCTATCATCGCAACCTGCGCATAGCGCCAATTCCTTCACGTAGTAACGCACCCTAGCGATATGATTGGCGGTATTGGAGTCTTTGTAATCACAGGCAATAGCCAACTTATAAATGGTGTCGATATTCGCTTGACGAAGCTGTTCAGTGCGTTCGCTAACTTTTTCTTCCAAGGACGCACTTAAACGCACCAACTCATTATTAAACCGTTGTTGTTCACGACGAAAATAGCAACTACGCAAATGGGTTTGTAATCGGGCTCGCAATTGCGCCTCACCAAAAGGCTTGGTGATATAGTCATTAACACCCGCCTGCAGCATTGTGATAAGCGTTTCTTCTTGTCTTTCAGTGGTTACTACAATGATCGGAATATTCTCGTAGAGGATATTGTTCTTGACCAACAAACAGAACTCCATGCCGTTCATATTTGGCATGTAAAGGTCCGATATGATGAGATCAATATCTTGACCATGATCTCTCACCGCCTGCCAACCCTGTTCACCGTCGTCAGCAACAAGCACTTGGCAATTTAGTTCCAGCAAAATTCCTTTATAAAACGCTTGTAATGATCGACTATCTTCGACAACGAGCACCGTATAGCTCTCATCTTGGCTATTCGCCTGGGTATTGAGAGTTTGATTATTCTCCAAAATATCAGAGACCCGCTCACACATGAATTTTCCAGAGCAATCACTGGAAACGACATCCACTGCTCCAGCTTCCAGTAAGCGCTGTTTATTTGCATGAGTTAAATTTGAAGAAAGGACTAACGCCGGTAAAAGCAACGTTTCCGCTCGAGAGCGAATATATTTGAGCGTAAGTTCTGCAAGCCCTCCTGATTCAGAGCCTGCCACCAACAGCAACTCTGGCTCATGATTTTCGCAGGCTATGCGCAGCTCTTCTACGGAAGCCATATAAACCACAAGGTAACCCTGCTCCTCAAGCAAAGCCCCAAAAAAAGCCCGTTGTACCGTGGTCGGACTGAGCAAAAAGATTGTGCGCTCCATACAGCTTCTCCTGCTACTTTTTTACTCAGTATAGGTAATTCTTGCGCTGCTGGAATGGGGTTGCTGGTTCTAATTTCGTATATGGAAATAACCATTTCACATATATGAGCCACATAAAAAAGCCCCGTTGCTTCATCAGCAACAGGGCTTTTTACTAGCAATAGAAACCTATCTTATTCAAAGATTTCTTCTTTCTCTGCTTTTTCAACAAGTAACGCTGGTGGGTTGAATCTCTCACCATAATTATTTGCTAGTTCTTGGGCACGCTCAACGAACTTACGCAGGCCGTAACCGTTGATGTACTGAAGTACACCGCCAGTCCATGGTGGGAAGCCGATACCCATGATAGAGCCGATATTGGCATCCGCCACGGATTCAATCACACCTTCTTCTACACAACGCACAGTTTCAAGCGCTTGAACGAATAGGAAGCGCTCTTGCATGTCTTCGAAAGGAATTTCCTTATCACTACCGAACGCATCTTTCAGGCCTGGCCATAACGTTTTCTTGCCACCTTGTGGGTAGTCGTAGAAACCTTTACCCGCCAACTTACCGCCGCGATCGAACTCTTCAAGCATCTTAACGATGACTTCAGTAGAAGCTTCTTTTGGCATTTCTTTGCCTTCAGCTTTTAGAGCCGCTTCAGTTGCCAAGCTAATATTGCGCATAGTTTGCAGATTTAGCTCATCGCTGATCGCTAAGGTGCCTACAGGGAAACCAGCTCGCGCTGCTGCTTGTTCGATAGATGAAGGATTCAATCCTTCAGCCAACATACCAAGACCTTCGTTCACGTAAGTACCGATAACACGAGTTGTGAAGAAACCGCGTGCATCGTTAACCACGATGGGGGTTTTCTTAATCTGTAGAACGTAGTCAATAGACTTCGCCAACGTTTCATCAGAGGTTTCTTTACCGCAGATAATCTCAACCAAAGGCATCTTATCTACTGGTGAGAAGAAATGAAGACCGATGAAGTTAGCTGGGCGTTCTGAAGCGTCAGCAAGACCCGTAATCGGCAAGCTAGAAGTGTTCGAAGCCATAACACCCGTTGCTTGCATATGAGCTTCTGCTTCTTTAGTGACTTGCGCTTTAAGCTCAACTTTCTCGAACACAGCTTCGATAACAATATCGCAACCTTCAAGATCTTCAGCATTAGCTGTTGGTGTGATGCGAGCAAGAATACCGTCGGCTTTTTCCTGAGTCATTTGGCCACGAGAAACGCGCTTAGCAAGTAGCTTCTCAGAGTAAGCTTTACCTTTCGCTGCATTCTCATCAGAGATATCTTTAAGCACCACTTCAATACCAGACATGGCAGAAGAATAAGCAATACCTGCACCCATCATACCGGCACCAAGAATACCCACTTTGGTAAACTTAACGCGGTCATAACCGTCTGGGCGTGATTTACCTTTGTTGATGTCTTGAAGCTGAAAGAAGAACGCTGTGATCATGTTCTTCGCTACCTGGCCAACTGCCAAGGACGTGAAGTAACGACCTTCGATTTTCAGTGCATTGTCGAAATCAACCTGAAGGCCTTCTACCGCTGCACTCAGAATCGCTTCAGGTGCTGGGTAACAACCTTTAGTTTTGTTTTTCAACATGGCAGGAACGATTGGAAGCTTCTGTGCCAACGCTGGGTGGCTAGGCGTTCCACCAGGCACTTTATAACCACGAGTATCCCAAGGCTGTTGCGCGTTAGGATTGTCCTTACACCATTGCTTAGATTTCGCGATTAGCTCTTCTTGGTTCTCAGCAATATCATCAATAATTTTTGCAGACTTAGCTTTTTCAGGGCTTACTTGCTTACCTTCTAAAAGGAAAGGTAGCGCCGCTTCCAAACCAAGCATGCGAGTTAAACGGATAATACCGCCAGCACCCGGTAACAAACCTAAAGTCACTTCAGGTAGGCCTAACTTGATCTTACGATCGTTTAAAGCAATACGCTGATTGCACGATAGGCAGATTTCTAAACCACCGCCAAGGGCAGTACCGTTAATGGCCGCAACCACAGGTGCTTTAAGTTGTTCGATGCGACGAAGCTGCGCTTTAATCGCGTCAGTGCCTTTTGAAAACTCTTCCGCATCTTCAGGCTTTGCTTGAACCAGATCATTCAAATCACCGCCAGCGAAGAAAGTCGACTTAGCAGAGGTTAATACCACACCCGCCAAACTTTCTTCCTCTTCTAAGCGATCCAAAGTGGCATCCATGGCTTCTTTATAAGCAGCGTTCATGGTGTTGGCCGATTGACCAGGCATGTCCATGGTTAATAGGACGATGTTATCAGCATCTTTCTCGTAACGAATTGCGTCTGTCATTGTTCTATCTCCCCTTACACGCGCTCAATGATGGTAGCGATACCCATGCCTGCACCTACGCAAAGCGTGCACAAACCGTATCGTTGATTTCGGGCTTCTAGCTCATCAAGAACAGTACCCATGATCATGCCACCAGTAGCACCAAGAGGGTGACCCAGTGCGATAGAACCGCCGTTTACGTTAACTTTGTCTTCTGATACGCCAGTATCTTTTAAGAAACGCAATACAACAGAAGCAAAGGCTTCGTTCACTTCAAACAAATCGATGTCGTCAAACGTTAAGCCGGCTTTATCAAGTGCTTTACGAGCAGCTGGAGCTGGTCCAGTTAACATGATGGTTGGATCAGTACTGGTGATGGCTGTGGCTACGATACGACCACGCGGCTTAAGACCTAACTCATCACCTTTCTCTTTGGAACCGATCAGCACTAAAGAGGCACCATCGACAATACCCGATGAGTTACCAGGAGTATGTACGTGGTTGATTTTTTCAACCATGTGGTACTTCTGCAAAGCAACGCCATCAAAGCCCATCTCACCCATCATTAAGAATGATGGATTCAAAGAGCCAAGACCTTCAGCAGTAGTGGAAGGACGGTTGTACTCGTCTTTATCAAGAATGGTAAGACCATTCATATCTTTAACAGGAACTAGAGACTTATCAAAAGCGCCGTTTTCTTGAGCTTTGGCGGCTTTCATTTGTGAGCGATACGCGAAGTTATCAACGTCTTCGCGAGAAAAATCTTCGATAGTCGCAATCAAGTCAGCGCCGATACCTTGAGGAATAAAGTCAGTCATTAGGTTGGTTTCAGCATCCATCGCCCAAGCACCGCCATCTGAACCCATTGGCACGCGAGACATAGACTCAACACCACCAGCAACCACGAGATCTTCCCAACCTGAAGCAACTTTTTGTGCCGCTAGGTTGACGGCTTCCAAACCGGATGCGCAGAAGCGGTTAATTTGCACACCAGCAACTTCTGTTGCCCAACCTGCTTTTAATGCCGCTGTTTTTGGAAGTACTGCACCTTGATCGCCAACCGGGCTAACGATACCTAACACAATATCTTCGATTTCTTCGGTTTTTAAACCTGGGTTACGCTCAGTCAGCGCATCCATTAGGGTCACGAGTAAATCGACGGGTTTCACTGAATGGAGTGCCCCATCCTTCTTCCCTTTCCCACGAGGTGTTCTCACCGCGTCATATATATATGCTTCTGCCATTAACCTAATCCTCTTCTGTTTTAGGCTTATTTTTGATTGTTCACCAACATGTGGTCGGTATTGTCGATCCCCAGTCCCGAGCGTGACCAGTCATTCGACGAGCGTTCATACGATGCGCTTTTTTAAAAAGAGTCGCAATGACCAGAGTGCTCAGCCTTGGTGACAAAAAGCACCAGAACAGGATTAGGGTGAAATGCGCCACAAAAACAGTGACTTAGACCAGGGAAACGTAAAATTAACGTAAAAGAAACACTTTGTTTCATTGTAGGACATTGAATTTCCACTGATTGCCCGCATAATGACAATCAAGCCAGTAAATACATTGTTTCAAATATATTTAGGCTGTTTATTCTAACTTTTTTTTATAAAGTTTTGACTGTAGTCAGTTATAGAGTGTTTTTATTGTTTTTTGGCCGATTTTGGCCCTTTTAGCTGAAAAGCTGCCGAATTTAGCAAAGCCATGTTGGCAATGCGCTTCGAGCAACCACGAGAACTCCCATAACTCCTATTAAACGGAGAATGGTTGCGAAAGGTTTAAGGCAGTTCTGACTATAGATGTTGTTTGTCAGATATAAGGAGTTCGACATGAAAGCAGTAGCTTCAACATTAAAGCAAATTGCCGTAGATGGTGTTTATTTCTTGGTAGCCGTAGCGCTCACTATTGCCGGGTTTTGGGGTATGGTTCAAATCGAAGCCTCTCTATTCAGCATGATCGTTTTCGGCTTGTTGATGGTCCCTTCTTTATTCAGCACTGCGCTGTATCTAAGCAAGGATATCAACAAGGCAACGAATACCTTTATTGCATAAAGAGCTTTACGCTTCCTAGCGAGTTATCTTGATCAACAATTTCACCCTGAAATTGTGTGCCGACTCAGATAGCTTGCTAGGGCAAAAGGCTCAACCAATCCTTCTGTATTTCTGTGTTCCTCTATTACTCATCACGTAAGTTGAATCATGGCCTGAAAACGCCATTGTTTTGATACTTTGCTAATCAAATTTAGTTGCATCAAAATTAGCAAGCCAATCGCAGTACTTTTCTTGAGATAGGGGCTTAGTGAAATAAAACCCCTGAATGTAGTCGCAGCCAAATTCTCTCAGTTTGAGATAAGTTTCTTTATCTTCCACTCCTTCCGCCACCACATCCATATTAAAGCGATGGGCTAAATCAATAATCACGCGAGTAAGGTGTTCATCATCAAGATCATTGCGCATGTTTTTTACAAATGATTGATCAACTTTGAGCTCATCTGCGGGAATCCGCTTAAAGTAAGATAAACAGCTATATCCAGTACCAAAATCATCAATTGATATCTTCAATCCCAAGTCCTTAAGGCGGTATAAGCTTTGGTAGCTAGACTGCTCCTCTTGAACTAAGGCCCCTTCAGTGATTTCTAGGGTTAGGTTTTCCGGATTGGTTCCCCAAATACTAAGAGCCGACTTAATTATCTCTGGAAACTCTGGATTCTCTAATACTCCCGTGGACACATTGACGGCCACTGAATAAGGCCTATCGTCTGTTCTCAATGGCCAGCTCGCCATTTCTCTCATAGCGGTGTGTATTCCCCATTTTGTTAAATCATCAATGGCACCACTTTGTTCTAATATTGGGATAAAATCATTCGGGCCGACAGTTCCATACTCTGAATCAATCCAGCGGGATAAAGCCTCAGCGTGAGTCGGTGCACCAGTAGCCACATGTATTTTTGGCTGATAGAACAAATTCAATTCATTTAGTGAAAGCGCTTTATGCAAAGCACTTTCAAAACGCCAGTCGTAGCCTTGCTTTTTAGTATCAAGGCTATAGGTGAGGAAACGCTTGTTCTGCTGCTGTGCCTCTAATAAGTTTTTTTCTGCTGCGATTAATAACTGCTCGGCATCCCATTCCTCGCCTAGCTTGGCCGCTATTCCTATGACAGGCTCTATCCTTAAAATACGCTGCTCAAATTCAAAGGGCTCACTTAACTCCCTTACAAGCTTGTTAGCGGCCAAGGTCAACAATTTTGGATCCTTGACATCCCGCAACAATAAGGCAAATTCATCACTGCCAATTCGTGCTAATTCGCTATTTTTAAAGCCCGCTTTTTCAACTCGAGCCATAACTGACCTAAGAACTTGGTCACCAATCTCATAACCAAAAACAGCATTTACGCGATGGAACTGCAGCAAATCGAAAACCAATAGGCCTAGAGTTGCAGGATCATCTGAGTTGACTTCACATGCCTGTGACAAGTGTTCTAGAAATTGCTGACGAGATTGATTGAAATTTGCCATATCAAAAATAGATAGACTCTGGATCGATATCGTAACTACCTGGACTTAGGCTTGTCATAATATAAAGCGGCTCGCCGGTGGTATCATCTGCTTCAGCTCGCATTAAATTTAATTCTTCAATATCCTCTAATGGATTTTTGTCTCGATCAAGCAAAAGTAAAATCGTTGGCCTTAAACGGCGAGTGCGCGATTCTGAAACCACAATACCAACCGCACCATTAGATAACTCTACTAAGGTGCCTGCAGGATAAAGCCCCACGGCCTGAATAAATTCTTCTATTAATTCTGATTGAAAATCCTCGTCTCGCCACTCATAAAGTTTACGCACCGCTAAACTGGGCGATATGGCAGACGCATAGGGCCGCTCACTTGTCATGGCATCATAACAATCTGCGATAGCTGCGATGCGTGCCAACACAGGTATCTTCACCCCTTTAAGTTTCTTGGGGTAACCAGTGCCATTAAAACGCTCATGATGATAAGCAACGATATCGAGAATTTGATTGTTTAATCCACTGGATTGCCTTAAGGATTCAAGCCCCAACTCAACATGAGACTTCACCATAGTGAATTCCCCCTTACTGAGTCGGCTTTCTTTGTTTAGCAAGCCTGCTGGAAGTTTTAACTTGCCCACATCGCATAACATAGTGCCAATGGCCAAGTTCTTTAAGTCCACCTTTGGTAGGCCAATCTGACGCCCCAAAGCCACTGCCCAAACAGAAGCGCCCATACTATGTTTGTAGGTGTAAGAATCTTTATTCTTTAGGCGAGCTAACCACATGCAAGCATCAGGATTCCGCATGATGCTTTCCACCATCGGATCGACAGCAGACTTAACGCGCTCCACATCAAAGGTATTACTGGATTTTGCCTGCTCAACTAGATCAACAACACTGACACTGAAGTCTTTATACACCTTCTTAGCTTGTTGAAGCTCTTCTTTTACTGGTGCCTTATCTTCATAAACCTTTAAGGTGCGGTGAGGAAACATCTCCTCCAACGCTTGCTGAGTTTCTGGTGTCCGGGTTACGCCAAAGATACCATCCTTACGGGCAGCAGTAGATGGTTGAGACTTTTTGGTAACTGGCTTGGCTGGGGGAATGGCTTTAGTTTCTTTTGCAGACACCATAATCTGAGAAGGATTGCAGTTTGAAGGGGCCTTACCTTTCACTATATCGACATAGACATAGGTGCAATGCTTGCGAAGTTCGTCGATATCCTCTACCGAATGAATCATAAAGCCTTGCAGCAGGAAAGGCGTTTCCAACCAGGGGCGATCTAGCTGGCTTACATACATCCCCAGCTTTAATTGATTAACAGGCACTTGAACAACGCCTCTTGCCACCATGTGGTAAACCTACCCCTAGCCCATTACTGCAAATAAAGCCCCACAGCAATGCGTGATTAGGGGCTACCTTTTCAGAATAGCTAAGAACCTGGTTTTTGCAGTATTACTAAGGGTATATTGAAGATGTTGAGATATCCAGATACCAACGCTAACTAGTTGAATGGAAAGCTCTTTTTCGCAGCACTTGAAAATCCTACCGATCTAGCACCGAGTTGACGACAGATAGAAGCCGGCTTTAGCAGAATCAGCACCATAAATATCGCTGATTATCATCTAAAACCTTGCAATAACCTGAGGTAAGACGCTAAATTGGGACCATAGCCCCGTCGATTTTACCCATGAAATAAGAACAATAAGGCCAAAAAAACAGGAAATCGCGAAGGTTCACAGAATTTATATGGTGCAGTCTAGTAGTAAAAACATACAGTACGGTAAACGCCACCAGCAAATTGCTTTTGTGGCCATATGTGCCGTCGTTGCCTTTATTTTGAGTGCAACGCATGCGGTATCCGCGCGAGCGGACGACAAAGATTCAACGTTAGTGTTTCGGGAGAATATAGAAAAAGCCCCTTACATATATCGTATGAAAGGGAGCAACACTAAACTTCCCCAAGGCTATATTCCAGCATTGCTAAAGTACTTTATGGACGATCATGATGTGGACTTGGATTTCTTGATTGTGCCACGAAATCGCGTGCCTTCCAGTTTCGCCCAGCAAAAACTAGATGTAGCCTTGCTCAGCGAGAAGTGGATTGAGAATCCAGAAGACTTTACCTTTAGTCAACCTATTGCACGCTATCGAACGGTATTAGTGGGTGAAGCAGATTCAAAAAACGAAATCAGTTTTAACATATCAGAATTAAAGAGCGCTTACATTTGCGCCCATCGCGGTTATGTTTACCCAGAATTGGATAAGTATTGGGAATCGAACAATTTGATTCGCGTCGACTTTGCCGATGAATTACTACAACTCAAAGGCCTACAAGCGGACCGCTGCCAATACGCAATCGTCGAGGAAGCAGTCGCTAGCTGGTATATCAAAAGACACTTTAAAGGACAGCGCATGGCAATAGTGGCAGAGGAAAATACAGTGCCACTAACGCTAGCGTTTCGTAAAGATAAAGCTGAATATGCGGCAATGTTCGACAGCACCATTAGCCGCTTAAAGGCTAATGGTGAGTTGAATATCTTGCAGCGCGTGTTTGGAGTTGCTGGTTATTAATCTAGATCTCTATTCACCACATTTAATGTGAATGTGATTGGATCTATAGAAGCAAACTCGTTTAAGTCGTAATCGATAACCATATCGAAAACTAGTGTTTCGGTATCGGAATTAAACGGTGCAACGACACTGGCATTTTTCACAATCGCTTCAACTAAAGAGCTTGAAGTGGGTCGAGAGACGGTATCACAAACGTCTGTGCCTTCATCTGCACCACCTTCTTCGCACTCCGCCGCCTCATGTGCTCTGAAATCAGTAACATATTGCTCGTACTCATCGTATATAACATTTTTGATGCCATTGTCCTCACAGTCGTCATCGTCATCACATCCCATTTCACGACCAATCCAACGAACCGCAACGATGATCACTGGGCAGGTAGCCACTCGCCTATCATCGAGGTAAAACCAATCATCAGCAGCATCTAACGACGAAGGTGGCGTGTAGTCCGATTGGTTAAAACCAAAATCAAATTCGTCTTCTTGCAAAGTATCCAAATCAGGCACAGCAGCGCGAACTTGATTTTCAAAATCAACACACCAATCCAACATTTCGGAAAGCTGCCAAACCACTTCAGTGGAACCGTTTTGTGTGATGGTAATATCGTAGCCATAGTCCAGGTCAGGACCAAAGCTAAAACTTATATCATCAAGGGTATTATTGATGTATCTAGTTTCCACACCAAAGTCGAACAGGTGGACTCTATCATCATCGGATTCATCATCGGTATCGTTATCATCATACAGATAGTCATCATCTCTATGTACAGTAATGGATCCACCCTTTTCGATCTCTATTTTAGAGTCGCGCACGAAAAGCCCAGGCTCCAAGCGAGTGCGAAACGAACGATTGGAATCATAGCCATTAAATCGTACGACGATACCACTCTCATCCTCTACTGTCGGTTCACTCTTACCACCGCACCCCAGCAGCATCATGCCGCCTAAAACCAAAACTGCCCAACGGGCTATGCCTGTCATGCTCAAAATAACTCCTAGATAAACGGGAAACCAAATTTAGGACTGATGTAATACGCAGGGGTTCCCCAAAAGCTGTGGGGCTGGATTAAACCAAGCCCCTGCTAAAAATACAACCAATGGCTGAGGGAATTGCTAGCCAGTGTTGCGCATTCCCGCTGCAATGCCCGCCACAGTGATCATCAAGGCCTTAGGATCCGGGACCTCCAGTCCTTTTGCCTCTGCTAAGCGGGTGCGGCGCATTAGCTCAACTTGAAGCACATGAAGCGGATCTAGGTAGGGATTTCGCACTTCAATAGAGCGCATAATGGTGCGATTATTCTGTAGCAAAGTGCTATGCCCCGTTAACGCCTTAGTGAGATCGATGGTTTCTGCTAATCTTGAACGCAATTCCGCACCTAGGGAACGGTACTCACTCGTCGCTAGGCGCTGCTCATAATACTGGGCGATTGTTGGATCGGCCTTAGCAAGCACCATTTCCAACATACCGATCACCATGGAAAAGTATGGCCAGCGCTGCTGCATTTCCTGCAGCGTTTCCGTTTTGCCACTCTCGAACGCCGCCTTCAATGCGGCATCAGTGCCCAGCCACGCAGTGAGCAACAAACGCATTTGAGTCCAGGCAAACACCCAAGGGATTGCGCGTAAGGACTCCACTCCCCCCGTGGCTTTGCGCTTCGCAGGACGGCTACCTAAGGGCAATCGCTGTAGTTCTTGCTCTGGTGTAGCTTCGCGAAAATAGGGGATAAACCTCGGATCCTCTCTCACCACGCCTCTATAAGCCGCCAAGGCTTTATCGGATAAGAAATTCATCATCTCCCGCCACTCATCTTTAGGGGCTGGCAGCGGTGCTAACGTTGCTTCTAGGGTCGCGGCGACAAACATTTCTAACGTTCTAATGGCGACACCTAGAGGGCTAAATTTATAACGGATCATTTCCCCCTGTTCGGTGACTCGCAAGGAACCATTCACAGTCCCTGGAGGTTGCGACAGAATGGCCTCATGAAACGGCGCCCCTCCCCGGCTAGCGGAACCACCACGGCCATGAAAAAGAGTGAGATGAACACCGTATTGCTGAGAGGTTTCAAGTAATGTTTCTTGTGTCTGATATTGCTGCCAACTTGCGGCGAGAAAGCCTGCATCTTTCGCTGAATCGGAATAGCCGATCATTATTTCCTGGCGGTTATCAATAATCTCGCGGTAAGCATCAATCTTTAAAAGTTGATCTAATGTTGTTCCAGCGCCTTTTAAGTCGTCGAGGGTTTCGAACAAAGGAACCACCCGCATATAGCGCTTCATACCCGCCTCTTTCTGCAATAACAGAACAGCAAGCACATCCGATGGGTAAGTGGCCATGGAGATGACATAAGCACCTAGAGCATCAAAGGGTTGCTTTGCTAGCATCCTAAAGGTATCAATCACTTCAGTCACATCATCACTTGCTGCAAAGTCATGAGGAATAAGCGGGCGTTTGCTGGTTAGCTCTTGCAATAAAAAACGCTGCTTTTCTTCTTCACTCCAAGCTGCGTAATCACCAATATTCAAAGCGCTAGTGATTGCCGCGATGGTGTCGGCGTGACGTGTTGATTCTTGACGAATATCTAACTTCACCAGCGTCAGGCCAAAGCAGTGCAGTCTTCGTATGGTGTCCTTCAAGCAACCGTTAGCCACCACTGTCATGCCCGATTCCAACAAAGATCGATAACACACCATTAAGGGGTTTAGTAATTGATCAACACTAGTCAGGGTAGCTTCATACTGGGGAAAGCCCTGCTCCAAGATTGATTCGATCCACTGCTGTTGTTGTTCAACTTGGTTTTTAAGTTGCTTAATTAATTCGCGGTAAGGTTCTGAAGATGGCTCAGCAATCAACTGCAGCATTTCATCGCTGCATTGATTCATAGAAAGCTCAGCATGTAATGCATCTAGGTCACGCATTAATAAGTCAGTGGCCATCCAGCGCGCCAATAAAAATACACGCTCACTGACTTTAGCAGTGACATTGGGATTACCGTCTCTGTCACCTCCCATCCACGAGGCAAAGCGAATAGGAATAGTGCTAAGGGGCAACGGCTCTATACCCTGCCCTGCCAATACACTATCAATTTGACGTAAGTAATCGGGTATCGCTTGCCAAAGCGTTTGTTCAATTGTGACAAAGCCCCAGCGAGCCTCATCAATAGGGGTGGGACGCTCTTGACGTATCTCATCTGTATGCCACGCGGCTGCAATTTCCCGTCGTAGGTTTTCGATTTGCAGAGAACGCTCGTAGAGTGATAGCGATAGCCGATCAAGAGCCTCTAAGGTGTCATTAATTTCATCGTACTTACGAATAAAAGTACGACGCGTCACTTCTGTTGGGTGCGCCGTTAACACCAATTCAATATTTAACTTCACTAGCTGTTCATGAATCTGTTCCGACGTGAAGCCTTTTTTCACAAGTCTAGGTATAAGCTCTTCTAAAGAACCTTCCTGAACTTGGTCTTGTTGTTGTCGATCACGCTTATAGCGCACACGATGATACTGCTCTGCAATATTGGAAAGATTTAAAAACTGACTAAAAGCTCTTGCGACCAAAATGAGTTGGTTCTCATCTAAAGCGGCTAACTTATCCACCAAATGCTGAGTACTGCTTTCTTTACCAGCACGGGTAGCTTTTGCTAGTTTGCGGATTTCTTCCACCAACTCCAACAACCAAGGCCCCTCTTGGTCACTGAGTGTTTCCCCTAACAGCTCTCCTAACAAGCGTACATCATCACGTAAGGCTTGATTTAAATCTGCTTGCGACATGGTCACTACTCCATCAACAACATTGCAACCACCATAATAGATTTGCCGAGTGAAATCGACCTATGTCAGAGAAGGGATTGTGACTGCATATTATTTATGCAATTCGAACGCAGTTTCTGCCTGAACGTTTTGCTTCGTAGAGCGCGCTATCGGCCTTCAGTAGAATGGATTCAGGTGGTTGTTCACCATCTGGAACAATGGCAGCAACACCCACACTAATAGTTAAGGGAATTCGTTTACCATTGGCTACAAATAGGGTTTTCTCGACAGCCTCGCGGATACGCTCAGCCACACTATTTGCACCTTCCACATCCGTGTTTGGTAACACCATAATAAACTCTTCACCACCAAAACGAATGATCTTGTCATCCTCCCGTTGATTAGTAGCGCTAATCACTTTGGCAATCGTTTTAAGACACTCATCACCAGCAAGGTGGCCATGGAAATCGTTTATTTTCTTAAAGTAATCGATATCGATCACCATCACTGAAATGGGCTTACCCATAATAGAGCAATTGCGATATTGATTGGGGAAATAATCATCAAAGAAACGACGATTCAATAAACCGGTTAATTGATCCTTAACAGAAATGGCTTCTAACTGCTGGTTAGCGTGGGACAGCTTTTGCATAGCTTGACGCAATTCAGAGGTTTGACGATCAACCTTTTCTTCTAATTCAATATTAGCTTGGCGCTGAATAATCAGTTTTTCTTGATTAACGGTGTTTACTTTTCTTGCCAAATCTAACGCTGTTTCCATCGCCATACGCTTGGCTTGACGCTCTTGATTCATACGTGCCGCAAGTGCGATGGACAACAAACTCACTTCGATGGCAAAGCCAACAGACTGCATATATTCGGTAAATGGATTACGCTCAACAAAACCAAGCAGCATCATTGTGTAGGTCATGGTGCCAAACACTAGCACTGACCAAGAGATGGTTAGGTATTTTGCCCACACAGACCCTCGACGCCACAAATAAATACCCGACCACAAAACTAGAGAGCTAGCAACAATGCCGAGCGGCTGCAGTATAGGCACCAACATGGATTCTGGCAGCACTAAACTGAGCACCGCAAACACTGCATAAACAAACATAAGAAACCGGGCAAGCTTTGCTAATTTAGGTGCATTGGAATCCAAAGATAGAAAATGTATGACAAACAGGCCTCCAAAGAAGAAGGCCATTGAAACGAAAAGAGAGATCCCGTATTGCTCTAGGAACGGGATGTTATCCCATAAATATAAACTACCGAAGCCGGTCATAGAAACCAAATAGAGCACCGCAAAAACCACGTAGCTCACATAATATAAAAAGGTTTTTTCTCTTAAAAATAGCCAGATAACGGAATTATAAATGGCCATAACAACCATAAAACCAAACAATAAGCCGTAGAAAGCCTGAACTTTATTCTCGGTCTCTTGATAAGTTTTTCGCTCCATTAAGTTCATCGGCAAAATCAGAGCACTGTCGGTGTTAACTTTTAAGATTAAGGTGTGATGGCTTATGGAATCCAGATCGACGGGAAAGACCGCATTACGAGCGTTAACGAATTTCTCAGACGAATCTCTTTGGTCTCCCCCAACCTCGTGGCGGTAAACAAAAGGTTCTTGAAATTGATCGTAGATCACGTGATAGAAGTCCACATAATCTAAAAATGGCGATGCAACATCGAGGATAAACTCGGTGCTAGCGATAGACTTAACGTCTAGCTCTATTCGATACCAAAAGGTTGAATCGGAATACTTCCACTCCAAAGCTGAAGAGTCTCTTAGTCTCCATACTCGGTCATCCAAACGATACAGCACATCATCAATAGTCGCGCTGCCTGATGGATCTTCGAAAATGTAATAACGCTTGTCCACCGCGATATTGGTTGTGTCGCTAGTGATGACATAGGCATCAGAATAGGTGTTAGAGAATGTTACTGCTTGAGAAAAAGCTGGACTAGCAGCAAATAATGTGAGGAATAAGGCAAGCAAACAGGCTGCAGTCAAACGCCAAGAATTAGCATTCAATGGCTGCAAAGAGACTCGTTGCGCTGTTGGTTGCGTTTTGGGACTCATTAATCCGTCTCAGCGTGAACGTGGGGTTGTACTACAAATTAAACCAACCCCAAATACCGTTACTTACGTTTATATTCTAATTATTATTAACCGTTTAGTTTGTCCACGCAGAACGTGCCAATTGTGAGGATTAGACTAAATTTCTGTCTCTGGCCCAATTCGCTGCTTGAGTCCTGTTCTTAACACCGATCACTTTCAACAAAGCAGCTACGTGGGCTTTAACCGTGCCCTCTGCTAACGCGAGTAAGCGACCAATTTCCTTATTCGACAAACCGTCAGACAATAATTCTAGTACTTGTTTTTGTCTTGGTGTTAACGAGGACAATACTGCTTGCTCATTTTCCACCATTGGTTCACATATAAATCTTTCTGATACGTAAACGCCACCGGCAAAAATTAACTGTAAGGCCTGTTCCAATACCATCGTGGACTCAGACTTTAACAGGTATCCTACCACCCCTAAGGAAAACGCATCACGCATAGTGATAACATCCTGGCTTTCCGTCATCAAAGCCACATTCAAATGCGGCCAACGCTCTCTGAGAAGTTTTAAATTATCCAACCCAGAGGGCGATACTACTTTAAGGTCAGCGACTAAAAGTCCAACATCGTGGTGCTCTGAAAGCAATTGAAACACAGAATTAAAATCATCTGATTCCAAGCATTCAGCGCCAGGCTTTAACCTTGCCACTAAAGACTTCAATCCTTCCCGACTTAGACCATTATGGTCTGCGATTATTATCTTCATTGTACCCATCAACCCCGATATGAAAATTATTCTTATAGGTAAGTCCCAACGGTATAAGTCCCGGAGACTAAGGGACGAACGACTACTAGCCGATTGGAGCAAAATTCTAAGCGTTCGGCTCGGTTCATCCGACACGCAAATTCTCATCTAAACCGCAAAAACACTAAACAGAGATTTGGTAAGTATCTGTTTCTCAATGTAAAGTGTTGGTTTAGCCAATCAACAACAACGACCAAATCAAACCAAAATAAGAAAATTTGTTAATTGATAATAAGTTAACGTTAAGAACCACATATATTTCACTCCACCCAACGAAATATATGTAGAACAATTCTACTATTCTTTTTTGGATATTTGATAGTTTTGATTGATGAAAGACGCCAATTCAATACGTAAGAACTAACTAAAAGCAGGCCTTTAGATTAGGCAAAAGTTGCGTCAAATGTTCAAAATGATTCGTTTTATGTCGCGACTCACTAGTCATTCACGATATAAGCACGTTTTTGACGCCTTATCGCACTATAAGAGTGTTCCTTTTGCCCATAACAGTAACCAAGGCAAAGTCACAAAACCAAGCACTGTGGATAGCACAACCGTACCAGCAACCTGCTGAGGATTACGCTGATACTGAGAGGCAAACATGTAATTAAACACCGCTGTGGGCATAGCGGCTTGAATCAATACTACTGCCCTCATGGTGCCTTCTACATCGAAAATCTCCACTACCAACCAACCGCAAAATAGCCCCAAAGCAAGCCGCATAATGGCTAGTATCACGCTCTCTCTAAAGGAAGTTACCTTAAGGCCAGCTAGCGAAACGCCAAGAGAAATGAGCATCATTGGAATAGCAATGCTTCCCAAAAGATCAACCGATCTTGCCATCCACTGCGGCAAGCTCACATCCATATAAATCATCGCAACACCGGCAAACACCGAGTAAATCACCGGATTGGTCAAAAAAACTTTTAGAAATGATTGTCCTGAAACTAAAAAAATACCCAGAGAAAACTGCACCACACAGAAGATCATGAACAGCGCAATTGCCAATGCCAACCCATGCTCTCCAAACGCGAACAAGCAAACAGGCAAGCCCATATTGCCAATATTTGGAAATGCCAGTGTATTAATATAACTACGCACATCTAATCGACACGATTTCAGCAATATTGCGCCGAATAGCAACATTGCCGCCATTAGGGATCCACAAACCCATATCATTTCATAAAGAATGGGGACTGAAACCGGCGTTTTTGACAGTGTAGAAATAATGAGTGCTGGTGCACCTATCGTCATCACCAAGCGACTTACCATCTGAGTGTCGTAGGGCTGTTGAAACAGCTTCCATAAATAGCCCACAAGAACACAAACAAATATGGGGGCAATAACAGGCAGCACCGAGGCGATCACAACACATCCTTATTTTGGTGGGTAACGATTGGGCAAACAGCTTTGAAAGCGATAAAATCCACGCATTATACAAGTAGATAATACTGCAAGCGACGAGAACCTCTTTTGACAAAGCAAAAACAGGAACAAAGCCCAACCCAAGAAAAAGACACGCGCAAGGGAAAGGGTAAAGATCAACACTTGGCAGAGCTTGTTAAACCAGCAGAATTGCAATGGCATGACAATGGTACCCCTGTTTCTACCCAGTTTGATGATGTTTACTACTCCAGCAATAACGGTTTGGAAGAAACTAGATACGTTTTCTTGCAACACAATCAATTGGAGGCCCGCTGGCAATTATTACCTGATACCGCACGAGAAAGCTTTACCATTGCCGAGACAGGTTTCGGTACGGGATTAAACTTTCTTGCTGCGTGGCAGGCATGGAAAAATAGCCCTATTGAGAAGGCGACGCTTCATTTTATCTCTGTAGAAAAATTTCCATTAGAGAGAAAAGATTTAGCAAAGTCTTTATCCACATGGAGTGAGTTAAAACCCCTAACTGAACAACTGATTGATCATTACCCCCCTCTGGTTACTGGCTTTCATCGCATCGAGTTTCCCAAAGATAGAATAAAGTTAACCCTTATATTCGATGATGCAATCAAGGGCTTTCAGCAACTTATAGGCGGTGTTGATGCTTGGTTTTTAGATGGATTTGCACCCAGCAAGAATCCGGACATGTGGCAACCTGAACTGTTCGAGCAAATCAGCCGACTTAGCAAAAAGCGGGCTACCTTAGCTACTTTTACCTCTGCTGGTGTTGTACGACGGGGTTTAGAATCAGTAGGCTTCGAAATTAAAAAGCACAAAGGCTTTGGCCATAAGCGAGAAATGGTCTCCGGTGAAAAGCACCTGGATAACACCCAGGCCTCTCACCTTCCCTATAATCGCTCACCTTGGTATATCAATGGTAATCGCCCTGCAAAAGCCATTAGTAAGGTATTGGTTGTCGGAGCCGGTTTAGCAGGTAGTGCTACCGCCAGCGCTTTAGCGTTAAGAAACTATGATGTCACTGTTATTGAATCTGAAAATGCTATCGCGCAAAGAGCATCAGGCAATCCGGTGGGCATGACCTTCACTCGCTTAAGCCCCTTCGATAATGCCCAGAACCGTTTTTACCAAAAAGCTTATTTATACAGCATCAATCAAATCAGAGAAGGTTTTGAAAAATCGCCATTAATTGAGGGCAAGGATTATGCGTTAAATGGTGTACTCAGGTTCGCTTTTAGTGAGAAAGAAAAACTCGAGCAGGAAAAACTTCTCAGCTCTGGATTATGGCCTTCGAGCTTGGCTAAAGCTCTTACCCCAGAAGAATGTGCTGCACTAATCGATATTCAATGTCCATTTGGTGGTTTATTTCTTACCGAAGGTGGCTGGCTAACCCCTGCAGATTTATGCCAACAATTGCTGTCTGCCGAGAATATTAAATTACACTTAAACACTAAAATCGAAAGTTTAAGCTTTGATAAGCCTGAACAATCTTGGCAAGTACATTTAGCGGATAGCGAGCAACAGTCAAACCATATAGTGCAAGCAGACGCCATTGTTTATGCCAATAGCTTCGGTGCAAACAAATTCCCCGGTTTAGAGTTCTTACCTTTGAGATCGGTTCGTGGACAAATCACCTATATTCCCGCCAATGCTGAAAGCCAATGCTTTAGCCACGCACTTAATTACGAAGGTTATATCACACCAGCGAAAGATGGTTATCACTGCGTGGGTGCTACCTTCCACCCCAAAATTGAAACTGAAGCCTTCAGGGAAGAAGACCATCAAACTAATTTAACGAACCTCAAAAAAACGATTCCTAATCTGTATGAAAAATTGGGGCTTGATACGACGAATGACCCACTAGCACACAGAGGAAGAGTAGCCTTTCGTTGCCAAAGCCCTGATTATTTACCGATGATCGGCCCAATCCCTGACCTTGAGGAATTCAAAGAGGATTATCAAAACCTAAGAAAAGGTCTATTGAAGGGGACGTTTCCACTAGGACACTATTTACCTAATATTTATGTCAACGTGGCGCATGGTTCTAGAGGTATTACCTCTTCTATTTTCGCCGCAGAAATGATTGCCTGTTATATCAATAACGAGCCACAGCCCATCGATAAAGAAGTGATTGAAGCAGTACATCCAGCCCGCTTTGCAATTCGCGGGCTGAAACGCAATCAGCTGTAACAACTAGATAACGAGATCTAACAATGTCGCGACTACTTTTAGAGTGGAAGCGATTGGTCTCAAGAATGCAATTAGGTCACCAGGGGCCTCAAGCTTATCTACATCCTCCTGACTTAAACCAATACCCATGACTAGTTCTTGAATATCCGTTTCTAAGAGCAGCCCTGGAATACTCAAGGTGCCTTCTAAGCGCCCGACATTATTAGGTACAAGGTCATCACTTTGATCATCGGTTTCAGCATCCATAACTTCTAGTGCCATGATTAAGCTATCTAATCCATCGACAATCGTTCTAATGCCTTTAAGGGTATTATTATCTTGTTTCCAAGGATGGCTCATTAGAGCCATATTTAGACTTTGGCTGGTGGTATCCAATTCGGTTAATGTAGGATCGGCACCGGTTATTAATGCCACACCGGTAACCACATTGGCGAGCGCATCAAATAGATAAACTTCACCCAAGTCGTATTCGCGGGAACCGATGGCGGACTGACCACCACTCTCTAGAATCAGCAATCGATCTAAGGTGGATTGGAAACTACTATCCTGCTTTACATTATCCAACAAGCGATGAATTTTAAGCGCTTTGGTATAAGCATCCGTATTCACCCATTCAATTAATTCAGCGCCGGTAATATCTTTGGCAGATAGCGCATCAATCTGATAGAAAGCATCGAATCCCATTCGCACAGTTTCAATGGCTGCTTCGAAAAAGTAAGCGTCACTAGTTTGCTCCTGAGAAAACTGCTCAATTGCTGCAGTAAAGTTTCCTCGACCGACATGGAATTTGCCGCAAGGCACACCTTCACAAGGTATAGGAGGCTGCATAAACTGTTCGTCCGACAATTCGGCTGGCAAACTAAGCGCGGTTACCTTGCCCACTTGTTCCCTAGCGGCCGTTGCTAATAAATATAAACCAACACCATAGGCAACGTTCTCGCCTTTGAGTACCTGGTCGTAATACTCCAATGTTCCTGGAGAAGTGCCATAAGAAGTTCCCAGCAATAAAGTATCACCAGCATTATCGACCAACGTTTGGTTAATAGCTCCTTGCAACCAAGCTTCTGCCACCTGCTGTTGCACTGGATCAGCAATAGATTTAGCAGCCATATCGTAATAAAGCGCATAGGCATATAGCAAACCAGCGCTGGTTTCTAAATAGGTGCTTGGCTCATTGACGATGGTATGGAAGCGACCATCCACTGTATCAACGGAGGTAAATGTGTCCAACATATGTTGGCTATCAGCATCCAATGAAAATGAAAGTTGGTTTTGAACCTCTGTTGGCAAATGATTTTTTGCCACTTGATAACCTACATAAACCCAGCCGTTACCACGGCCCCAAAAGTGTGGTTCTTCCGGTGTGGAGGTTTTTTCCGTGTCGTCATACATGTGACGGTATAAACCGGTTGCAGGATCCCGTAAGTTCTTTCGGAACACAGAAAATTGCAAGGCATATTCGTCGTAAGGTTCAGTGTTTCCGGTTAGCTCAGCATACTTCATCAAAAATGGACCGATCATAAATAATGAATCTACCCAAATTTGATTTCCTGAAATAAGTCCAAGATGGTTTAAACCACCTTCAGATGTGCGCCCTGCTTTCTCGCTGAGGTAAACCCAAATTTCATCAGCTACCGCCATATATTTTGGATCAGGATCAATCTCGTATAAACGCAGCGCAGTGTGACCGGGAATGCTGGTATCAGAAGAAGTAATAAAATAGTCATTTGCTAAATGGTAATCGATCCACGCCTTGGCATATTCGTAATAGCGAACATCACCCGTGGCGTCATAAAGATCCATCATTCCCATCATTAATACACCGGCGCCCCAACTCCACGCATTTTGCTGAGGTTGATAGGTTCTGAGCCAAGTATCGGCCAAATCCCGAGCCAGGGGCAAAGCCTGGTCATCTTCGCTGGGAGCAGGTTGTAAATCAGAAGGAGCCACTATATCGGCCTGGTCAACCTGTCGAGCAACGGTGTCTTGTAACGCCCCATCTGGCACGGAATCACTGCCTTGATCAGAGCCACAAGCGGCTAAGCCAAGAGTCGCTGCCACCAGCAATAAAACTCGTGCCCTATCGACCCAACTCCTGATATTCATAACACCGCCTTTTTTCTTATTATATGTTTGCACCTTGGTACCAAAATATCATAACAGTTAGGGACATGAATTGACCCTAGAGGACACCGAACGGGGAACAAACAGCATAATTCGTTGTGATTTTGTAATAATGGGACGTTTATACCATTTACCTGCTTATAAAAAATTGAATTTTTCGATGATTGATCGAACGATATTTGATCAACACGGCATTGAACCAATATCTTTTGAGCTAGGTCTAAGGATTTGCATTAAAACGATATAGAATTCAGTTGGTTAGTAAGTTACTACCATTTAAAAATTATTTTCCCAAGAGAGGAAATCAACTATGCGACTTATCACCGCCGCCCTATTCATGTTCGTTTCATCACTCAGCATCGCTGACTACAAAGGCGAATGGGGCCATGCAACCGCCCTAGAAAAAATGGCCGCGGGCAAGGTCTTGGTAGTTGATGTCCGCAGCCCTTCGGAATACCAAAGTGGTCATGTACCAGGCGCCATTAATGTTCCTCATAAGAACATCAAAGAAAATCTATCCATGCTAACTAAGCACAAAGACAAGGATATTTTAATTTACTGTCGTAGTGGTCGTAGAGCTGGATTTGCTGAATCAACTTTAACTGAGCTTGGCTTTGAGAATTTGTATCACTTGAAAGGTGATATGAATGGTTGGCAAGAAGCCAATATGAAAATCGAAAAGTAGTCTTTTAAAAAGCTATCAATAAAAAAGCCGCCCACAATTGTGAGCGGCTTTTCTTTAACTACCACATAAATTAGTTGGCGGTTTCGCAGGTTCCAGAAAGATGATTAATCCAATCTTTCACTAACTGGTTACCTTGGGTATGAACCACACTGCGGCCTAACTCTGGCATTCTTACCGCGGGGTCGTTGGACTCCATTCGGTACACCACGATGGACTCATCGGCATCGCCAGGGAAAATATCCCATTTCAATCCACCAGAACCAGTACCAGCGGCCACAGGAGGCTTACATAAGCCAGCAGTTGCATCTAAAGGCGCATCAGCCATCAAATGCAAGCCGGTGGATTGAGCACGGCCATCAGTGCTATGACAGTGTGCACAGTTAATTTCCAAATAAGCACGGGCGCGCTCTTGCTCAGTACCGTCAGTGGCATCATTCCAAACAGGTAAACGAGGAGCTTCTTCCGAAGCAGGCGCGCCAGCTAGAATACCAATACTAGACCAATGATCTATTTGATTCGCAAAGCTAGTGCCGTAATCAAAGGGCATATTCAAAAAACGAGCTTTTGGTCCAATGGGTCGATTCGCAAAAGCATCATCTTTTGTTGGGCGCGCACCATGACAGTTAGTACATTGATTCATATTTGGA
>JAKSAW010000633.1 GCA_022361455.1 Pseudomonadales bacterium
GATCTATCGAAGGTAACTATGCCAACCTAGTAGTCAATCAGCGATTAGTCGCCGTTACTGTTAATGAGTTGGATCAGATTTGGCGTGGCCACTTCGTGATGCTCTGGAAAGTCCCGCCAAAGTACAAAGGGCCATTGCAGCCTGGCACCATTGGTCCCATGACCAAATGGCTATCGCAAAAACTAGACGCTTTTGAAGGCGTGGCAAATCCTGAACTAGGTCGTGCGTATTATGACGATGCTTTAGTGGCCAGGGTTAAAGCCTTTCAGAAACAGGTGGGTGAGCAAGCTGATGGTGTTGTTGGCATTAATACCCTGATCCAGCTTTCTAAGTATACCGATGACCAGATTCCCCTATTGATGGAGAAAGGGGAGCAGCTGTAAATGTCGTATATTTTGGAGGCCTTAAAAAAGTCAGAGCAGGAACGACGCCGGGGCGAAGTTCCCGAAATTACCCACTTTGAAACCACTGAAGACAATAAATCTGGTGCGTTTAAGTTGTGGCCTGTGGTGGTGGTTGTATTACTGATAGTCAATATCGGCGGCTTAGTGATGTGGGCTCCATGGCAAGATAAGGCGGTCACTAATCAAACAGCATCTGATACCTCATCCCAAGTTCAAGCAAAACAAGCACCAGTTGTTAGCATGCCAGCGCCAACACCAAGCAAGCAAGTAAAGCCGGTGATAGTGAAGCCTAAGCCTTCCCCTATTCAGCCAGTGGCGAACCAAGCGGCAGCAGATCCTAAGTCGGTACTGAATCCTGTGGCGGCCCCGCAGAGAATAACCCCAGAAGCAGCACCGAAAGTGCGGGCCGAAAAGACAAATGCCCCTACAGTTGCCAAGCAGGCAGAACCAGAACTGATAACGCCAAGTACTCCACCTCCTGCTAAGCAAACTGCGAACGAGTCATCTCGCACACGACCTGTTACGACCTCTTATTTGCCTCAGCTACAGGAATTGCCCGCCAGCATGCAAGATCGCATTCCTGATATGAGTTTCTCATCTCACATGTATTCCAGCCAGGCTCGTTTCCGTAGCATTATTATCAACGGGCGTCGGTTAAAGGAAGGTCAGTTCTTAAACGATGAAATTCAAGTTCGGGAGATCACCGAGAAAGGGGTTATACTTGGCCTGGACGAAACCCTTTTCGAAGTGGATGTGCTTGGTCAATGGGTGAACTAAATCACTCTTTTTAATGGTTTTTTCTCATTAGCTTAGACACACCGTTAGGATGTTCTATAGTTATTATGTAGCGTAATCCCGGGGGCATTCATGGAATCTGAGCAAATCACGAACCAGCGCAAAGTTGATCGCAGACACCTGATTTATTACCTCAGAGTGTTTAACCGCGACGATAATCAGTTGCTCGGAAATCTTGTCGATATCAGTACCCGCGGCATCATGTTGGTCAGTGATAAACCGCTAGCTCCGAATAAGCGTTTCCATTTAAGAATGGTATTACCAGAAACCTTGGAAGGGAGCCGCGAAGTGGAGTTCGAGGCGGAAACTCGCTGGTGCCAAAACGATGCCAACAAGGATTTTTATGACACAGGCTTCGAACTCATTGATCCAAATAACAGTTTTCTTGAAGCCGTAGATAAACTCATCGACGATTGTTTATTTAAGGAATAAGAAAGATATCCTTACAACTTGCCCCAAAAAGACATAGTTTTAAAAATTGTGTTTCGCTATAGTGCTTTATAATCCCGCGGCTACATTGGCGCTTCAAACTCGGCTTTCTTCCGAGACATTAAACAGAGCGCGTTCTAAATCTTCATTAGGGATAACGCTGTACCTATGAGCACACTGGAAGCTTTCAAGAATAATTTCACAGTAGCGAGAACGCTGATTGTAGACGGTCGAGGCCGATACATAGGTGTCACCAAAACCGCCATGGCGATAGAGCAAATCTATCGAAAACATCGTAAACGCGCAAAGATCCTTCCTAAACTAGATGCAGATAAACTGCTTATAGAAGCCCATCAAAAAGCTGCAAAAAAGATTTCTAATTTATGCAAAGGTAACGGCGCTATCTGGGTTAAGTTCGGCCAGTTTTTGAGCTGTCGACCTGATATTCTTCCTATCGAGTACATCATAGAGCTACAAACGCTGCAAAATAATGCTGAACCGGTTCCCTTCGAAGCCATTCATCCAATGATCTTGAACAGTTGGAATGAAAATTGGGACAGCCATTTTCAAGCATTTAATATCGTGCCTGTAGCCACTGCTTCCGTAGCACAGGTGCATAAAGCCACTTTAGCGGATGGAACAGAAGTAGCGGTAAAATTTCAGTTGCCCGATGTGAAAGATCTTTTTGAGCAAGATTCATTAGTGTTTCGCTCTTTAGCCGGTGTCCTGTCTCCGCTGATCAAAGAGGTGGATTTAAAACAAGTTATTGATCAGTTGATCGATCTTACGCTTGAAGAATTAGACTTTCGTACCGAAGCGCAAAACCTTAAAACCTTTAGTGAACACCCCCATGTACCCGGTATTAAGATCCCGAAAATATACCAGTCTTTAAGTAACGAAAAGATCTTGGTAACTGAGTGGGTTAATGGTGTGCGCCTGACTGAATACATCGAGAATAATCCAGAGCGGGCGGAAGCCATTCTAACCAAGCTCCTATACAGCTTTATCCAACAGGTCACTCAATTTGGTCTTTATCATGCCGATCCACACCCTGGTAATTTTTTGGTGTTAGAAGACGAGACCATTGCCATCTTGGATTATGGCGCTTTGGGATCTTTGTCTGCAGAAGACGCGAGTAACTATGGCGCCTTACTGCTTGGTTTGATGTCAGATCACTATGAAGGCTTAGGCGATTTATTCTTAAAAGCGGGTTTTGAATGTGAACGACAGGAGATTTTTTCTGAGATCACTCACTATTTCTTAGCGGATGATCGCCGTCTTAAAAGTGTTTCTGATCGGCTAGCTGAGATTCTTGAAAAACTGCGCAAAGATCGCGTAAAAATTCCTGATTCGTTCATAGCAATGGCTAGGGTCATTATCAGTATTGGCGGTTTTATGAAGCGCTATGATGTCGACTTCAATTGGCAGCCAGGTCAAAATCCTCCAATCTAATTCAGACAAGCGAAAGCTTCGTTAAACAAAACAAATCACCTAAACGGTCTTTATAGTCATATTTAACTAATCGGTTCTGTTGCATAATCCAATTTGAACGGTTAAATTTTGAACTTGATACAGTTATAAAATGGCACGTGATAATTAACTCACGCCATAAGAACAATAAAAACAAACAGTTAACTAAAATAATTAAGAAAAGTTTGAACAACTAGATATAATTGTTCGAACGGCCATCAAGAAGAACGTGACATTATGCCTAGTTCCTTTAAAGCAATTTCAGCGAAACATATAGCGCTTTCGATCAGCCTTTTGTTACCTACGCTTTCATGGTCAAGCGAAAGCGTAAAGGTATCATCCGTTAGTAAGCTGGATACTCAAGACATCACAGTCGACTCCATATCAAAAGAAAAACCAGCGGCGCCCATCAAAACCAGCAAACCTCGTAAACAGCTGCGCGATCCTAGCATTACCTATAGTTGGCAAGATGGCTCAAAATATACCGGGCAATGGAACTACCGTGATGAGCCACATGGCCGTGGCAAATTGGTCACTAAAACAGGGGACGAATATCAAGGCACCTTTGAGAATGGTGTATTCCATGGTCAGGGTGTCTATTACCATGTAAACGGTGATATCTATCGCGGCTTTTGGCGTAAGGGCAAGGAGCATGGTCAAGGCGTTATGACCTACAAGAACGGCAACATTTATGAAGGTAAATGGGCCAATGGTTTGCGTCATGGTAAAGGCGTTTTAAGTTATCGCAGTGGATCCCGATACGAAGGAGACTGGAAGCTAGGAAAGCGTCATGGCAAAGGCATGTTCGTTTCTAAGAGCGGACAACGTTACATTGGCGATTACGCGTTTAATAAACAACACGGTAGAGGCGTAGAAGTTACCTCAAATGGTGATTCTTTTACTGGTACTTTCTCTAAAGGCAAAAAACACGGTGTGGGTGAATGCGCACCCCGCAATGGTAATGTAGAAGTTTGCCTATTTGACCGTGGTCGTCAAATTACCAATAAGAAGCTGATTGCTAGAGCAGCGGAATACTTTAAAAAGAATCGTCCCACCTATGAATTTGAAGGCGGAATCGGCTTTTTATTTGAAGATCAATACACCAAGCAGCGCCGCTGGATCACGTCTGAAGAGGTTCATTGGGATTCAATTGAAGCGATGCTTTCTACGCAATTAAGAATCAGAACCAAAAATCCTCAACAGGCACTTTCAATTGTCATTGATGATTACAGCGGTCCAGGCACTTATCAGTTAAGACAAGGTAAATTCCTAGCCACTATTGGTAATTCAGATGCGATTGGCTTGCTAGAGGGTGAGCGTATGGTGGTAGAAATAACGTCTGATCACAAAGGTGTGATTGAGGGTACTTTCAGTGCATCTAGATTGGTTAGTGGTGAAGGCCGTGAGATTCGCTCTTACGCTATTCGAAACGGTCAATTTGAAGCATCCAAATACGTGCCAAAGAAAAAGAAAATTAAAGATAATCGCGACTTAATAAAGCAGAAGTACCAAGTTCAATAATAGGACTCAAAAGCCTGCCTTCACATTTGCTAGACAAGAAACGGAAGTATTAATGCGGTAAGGATACCGGTTAAACCCATCGATAATGCGGCAAAAGCCCCACACTCAGCGCTAATTTCTAACGCTTTGGCTGTGCCTACAGCATGGCTTGTTAATCCCAGTGAAATACCTTTCACACTGTCGTCTTTAATATTGAGCTTGTCAAAAATTGGCGGACCTAATACTGCGCCAAGCACGCCTGTAAACATGACGAAGGGGGCTGCGAGTGCGGCTGTAGCACCAATTTTTTCTGCAACCGCCATGGCGATGGGGGTGGTGATAGATTTAGTCGTCATTGAAAATAGGGTGGTATCACTAGCCCCTAGCATCCAAGCGATACCCATACATATACCAACGGTAAAGAAACTACCTAATACTAGGGTTAATACGATAGGCGCTAGCAGCGCCCGGATACGCTTTAGATTTTGATACAAAGGAATAGCTAATGCGACTGTTACTGGACCTAACAAGATATGCAGTAAATAAGCGCTTTCAAAATAAATTTTGTAGGGCAGCTTAATCGCGATTAGCGCAATGATCACCAGGGTCATACCAATCACTACTGGCTGTAGAAACGTATTGTGGTTGGCGCGCTGATACACCCATTGACCAAATCTAAAGGCTAATAATGTTAGCAGCAAACCAA
>JAKSAW010000058.1 GCA_022361455.1 Pseudomonadales bacterium
CCATCAGCTTGCTCACCCACCTGTTTCTGAAAGGCTTTAACCCTCGCCACTAGCGCATCGTCATAATACGCACGACCTAGCTCAGGATTTGCTACGCCTTCAAAAGCGTCTAGTTTTTGCGATAACCATTTGGTCATTGGACCAATGGTGCCAGGCTGTAATGGCCCTTTGTACTTTGGCGGTACTTTCCAGAGCATCACGAAGTGGCCACGCCAAATCTGATCCAACTCATTAATATTAACAGCGACTAATCGCTGATTGACTACTAGGTTGGCATAGTTACCTTCGATAGATCTTAGAAACGCATAATGTTTCTCTCCTGCTGCGGAGAAGAAGGTTAAAATCGCGGGTAAACCCAGGTGCCTTAATGAACCTAAACTACCGATTTTGTTTAAACACGATAAAGAATACTGTTGGGTATATTTACAGGCTAAGCCATCGGCATTAGGGTCATATTCCAAACCCCAGGTAGCTAATAAACTAGCGTAAGCGGCTTTCTCGTTTAAATGATTACCGTAATCTTTAATTAAACCGGTGGAAGTGACTTGGGTAATACCTAGGGTCTGCGGTTCAAAATTAAAATCTTGATTCTCTTGTTCCTGTTGGTCAGTTCCAGACGCTGTAGGCTCGTCGAATGCAAGGTTGGCAGCAGCTTGGGAAACTGTTTCTTGATCAAAATCCTGTTCATTGCCAGGCTCAGCTATAGCTAAAACAGGTGCCGCTGGCTTTGGCTGGACTATAGGGTTGTTACTGACATTGCCACTAGCTAACGAAGGTGGCGGTGGCGGAATGGTTGGTAATACTGGTACATTGCCTATGGGCAGACTTGTAGCGGCGACACCTGGTTGAGAGACTTCAGGCTGGCTCATTATAGATGCGCTTAACCAAACACCTAATCCGGCACTTAAACCACAAATAGCGGCTAAGCCCATTGCTCCGGCAATTTTTTCCTTGGGAAGTTTTTTCCACCAGGCTCTAACATCTACATCAACCAATTGATGCTTGCCTAGCACCTCTTCCGCTGCACTTTTTAAAATATCGGGAGATACGACTCG
>JAKSAW010000235.1 GCA_022361455.1 Pseudomonadales bacterium
AGTGGCAACATGACAGTTTTGCCGATCAGAGCTTGGTAACGTTCGTCCTTAGGATTAACGGCAACCGCTGTGTCGCCCAACATGGTTTCGGGGCGCGTAGTGGCAACGATGATGTAATCTTTGCCTTCAGCTGTTTTTTCGCCATTGGCTAACGGATAGCGGAAGTGCCAGAGAAAACCTTTCTCATCCAGGTTCTCAACTTCAAGATCGGAGATGGCGGTATGAAGTTTAGGGTCCCAGTTGACTAAGCGCTTACCGCGGTAGATCAAGCCTTCTTCATGCAAGCGAATAAAGACTTCTTTAACGGCATTTGAAAGACCGTCATCCATGGTAAAGCGTTCGCGGCTCCAATCTACCGAACTACCTAAGCGGCGAATTTGGCGAGTGATGGTGCCACCTGATTCTTCTTTCCATTCCCAGATTTTATCGAGAAATTTCTCGCGACCTAAATCGTGACGGGTTAAATCCTGTGCGGCTAGTTGGCGCTCAACCACCATCTGTGTGGCGATGCCCGCATGATCGGTGCCCACTTGCCATAGTGTGTTGTGCCCTTTCATGCGGTGGTAGCGAATCAAGCAGTCCATGATTGCGTTGTTAAAACCATGGCCCATGTGCAGGCTGCCGGTGACGTTTGGTGGTGGGATCATGATGCTGTATGGCGCACCTTCACCACTTGGTTTGAAGTCGCCGTTATTTTCCCAGGTTTGGTACCACTTGGTTTCTATATCGCTTGGATTAAAGGTCTTGTCCATGCTGCTCTAAGTTCTTTTCGCGTTGTTAACATTGAATAGCACGAGTCTCCACCGGAGACCGCTAAAATAGCGGGCTAGTATACCCATTTGGTGGAGGATTTTCTTGGGGATTCGCTAGTCTTTAGCGTTTTTTCTGAGTTCGTTAAGGTATTCATCCACTTCTTTTTCCAGGCGCATGCGCAGCTCTGCTTCCATACGGGGAATGAATAGCTTAATCACCTCATTGACCATCTTTGAGGCGTCGTTGCGAAGCGCTAAGAATTCCTTGCTGTTTGGATCGAAGTTTGGCAAAGAGCGCTGCTTAACCAAGTTGCGCAGCTCTTGAGATGCTTTGTTTTCGACTGGCTGAACAGCATCTGCTTTCAATCGATCTAGAGCAGACTTAGGTAAAAACGGGTTATCGCCACTGGGCTTCGCGGGGTTTGGCTCTGGGGCCGGTTCATTTGCGACAGGTTCCGGATCTGAGCCGTTAATTTGTGCTTGAGCTGCCCTCTGGCGAACTTCTGGACTAATCGCTAGGGGGTCGTCCTCAACATCATTGCTGGCTGCCTGTACAGGGGTGATTTGAACCTCGGCCTCTTCCGCATCTTCTTGGAGAGATTGGTTCAGTGTAGGAACGTCTTCTACAAAGCTTTTTAAAACGGGTAGGTCTTCCAAGTCATACGGCTGCGTAAGTTCTTTTTGGATACTCGGATCATCATCGAGCATTCCGCTGAGATCTTCGAGATCATCTAATAGATGCTCTTTGGTTTGCTTCAAGCCCGTTTTGCCTTGCTCTTCGTTCATTGCCATCTCGGTGTTAGCGGTTGGTTGGCTTAATATTGTGGGTATTTAAAGGATAGCCCCTCTCCTTATAGAAGCGATAATTTTGACGGCTTTTTGTTCTTTCTTCTGTTCTGCCGGGCACAATTTCAGCAACTCGTTGAAAGCGGCTAAAGAAGTTAGGGATGTCTCCAGCTAGGTTTACCATGACTTCACCGTGGTGGTCTGGGGGCGACAGATGCCCTATAAGTATTGGGCTGTTGTCGCCTTCAGTACTATGGGGGATAAAGCTAGCAGCTTCAGATTGCCATAACATTTCGTCTAGCTGTTGGCACTGTGCTTGATCTGCACAATGTACGTAAATGCCGTGGCCGAGGCGATACACTTTTTCGATCAGTCGGCAGGTGTACCGCAGCGGCTCCACTAAGTGGTCGTCAGGCAAGATGTAAAAATCAATCTGGGTCAACGGGTTTAACCTTCTGCATGCTTGAGCAAGTAGTCAGTCAGCAAAGGAACAGGTCGGCCGGTAGCACCTTTGAGTGGGCCGCCGGTATACCATGCAATTCCCGCAATATCTAAGTGAGCCCATGGGTATTTGTCGGTGAACTTAGAAAGGAAGCATGCAGCAGTAATGGTACCAGCATCGCGGCCACCAATGTTTGCCATATCAGCATAGGGGCTTTCTAGTTGCTTGTGATGTTCTTCCCACATGGGTAGCTGCCAGGTTTTATCGCCAGTGTAATCTGCTGAAGCTTTTATATTCTCGATGACTTCATCATTGTTACCGATCACCGCACTACCGTGAGTGCCCAGTGCAACAAGCACTGCGCCAGTCAAAGTAGCCACATCGATGACCGATGCGGGTTTGAATTTCTCGACGTAAGTGAGCGCATCGCACAGAACCAAGCGACCCTCTGCATCGGTATTAAGGATTTCAACCGTCAGCCCCGACATAGTTTTAACGATATCGCCGGGACGTGTGGCTTCACCGCTAGGCATATTCTCCGCCGAAGTCACAACGCCTACCACGTTCATTGCTGGTTGTAGCTCAACAATAGTTTTCATAGTACCGAAGATGGATGCGGCACCACCCATATCAAATTTCATTTGATCCATGCCCGCACCTGGTTTAAGGCTAATGCCGCCGGTGTCAAAGGTGATGCCTTTACCGACAATGACATGGGGCTGATCGCCGCGCTTGCCGCCTTTATATTCCATAATGATGAGCTTGGCGGGCTGCTTGCTGCCAGCGCTAACCGAAAGCAGGGCGCCCATACCCATACTTTTCATCTCTTTCTCTTCAATTATTTTTACGCTTAGTTTGGGCGATGTCTTGGCAAGCTTCTGAGCTTCTTTAGCAAGGTAAGTTGGGTGGCATACGTTTCCGGGAAGGTTTCCTAAGTCCCTGGTAAGGTCCATGCCGTTGGCCAAAGCGTTGCCAACTTTAGCGCCAGATTGGGCCAGCTTATTGTTGGGGCCGGTAGACACTAATACCATGACTTTGCTTAGAGAGACTTTCTTTTGGTTGTCTTTGCTTTTGTACTGATTGAAGGTGTAGCACTGCGCTGCCGCAACTTCCGCAATCTGCCTAGTTTGCCAGTGGTGATCTCGCTCAGTGACTTCAGCATCATCTAGTGAAATAGCAAGATCCTTTGCTTGAGTGCCTTTGGCGATGGAGATCACTTTGCCAATAGCATTTCTAAAGTTGCCAGGTGTGGTTGCCCCCTTTTTGCCCAGCCCGAATACTATCAGTCGTTGAGCTTTTAGGTTGTTGACTGGGGATATTAATGTAGCGCTACCAGCGGAACCTTTGCATTCTCCTAGTTTCAGCGCTTGGCTAATGGCATTGCCGCTCAGTTCATCGATCAGTTTGGCTTGCTCAGTAAGGGGTGAACCATCGAAAACAGGGATTGCTAAAACATTGGTTTTGGTTTTATCGGGTGAGGTTGACTTAACCACTAAATCCATAGGTTGGCTCCGCAAGACAAATTGATTCGTTTATTAGATAATGGCGACTATGCTTACATCAGTTTAATGATTCAAGTGCAAACCGCCAACCCCGGATATTGATCTTATCAAGACAAGGGTCGTGTTCGACCAGCTTACTTGAGCGAATAGCAGTCCACATAGCGTGCTAAAACAAACATGATTATTTATCGATATCTTTCCCGCCAACTTTTCGCAACCACCATCGGTGTCGCGACTGTATTGGTGGTGATTTTGGTTTGTGGTCGGTTTATTAAATATCTTGCTGAAGCCGCCTCGGGAAAAATCAGTAGTGATGTTGTGTTTCTGGTGATGGCCTATCGATTACCGGGGTTCTTGGAATTGATTTTGCCTCTAGCGTTATTCCTTGGCATTTTATTGGCCTATGGGCGCATGTATCTTGAAAATGAGATGGTGGTTCTAGAAGCCTGTGGTGTTAGCCAGACTCGATTGGTTTATTACACATTGATTCCTGCACTTTGTTTGAGTGCAGTTGTAGGCGTTTTTAGTCTCTATATCGGACCTATGGGCGCCGCCGAATCAGTGCAGATATTGGAAGAGCAAAAGCGCAAATCTGGGTTGGAGGTTCTTAATCCCGGCCGCTTTCATGCGTCCAAGGACGGCAAAACCGTCACCTATGCTGAAAGTGTTTCTAACGAAGATTCCAGTATGGAGAATCTTTTTATTGTTAGCTACGACGAGAATGATGCAAAGAAAGTTGCCCTCATTTCTGCTAATGAGGGGCGCTATCGAGTTGATGCATTAAGTGGGGCACGCTATCTAGTGTTGAGTGATGGCTCGCGTTTTCAAGGCTCTCCTGGTAGGGCAGATTTTAATCGAGCTCAATACAAACAATACGAAATTAAAATCGAAGAACAGAAGCCTTACGATCCCAACGAAGATTTTGAAAACCGCAAGACTCTTGATCTATTAAAAGAGGATTCACCCAAAGCTCGAGCTGAATTGCATTGGCGTATTTCAGTTCCATTATTGGTGCCGATCGTTGCTTTCTTAGCGGTGCCATTAAGTAAAGTGAATCCCCGTCAAGGCCGCTATCTCAAACTGTTGCCTTCTATCATTATTTATTTAGCCTATTTGTCATTGTTATTAGCGGGTAAGAACGCTATTGCCAAAGGGCGTATGAGTGATGACCTGGGTTTGATTTGGATACATGCAGTGTTCTTTATCTTCGCTTTGGTGGTACACAACTGGCCCAATATTCGACTTTGGATGAGAAGGCGGCACGCAGAGAAGATGCAGCTTGAAGGAGGCTCATCATGAGGCTGCTTGATGGTTATATTGCCCGAGCGGTATTTTTTGCGGTTTTGGTGGTGCTGCTAATTGTGGTGGGTTTGGATTCGGTATTTTCCTTCGTTGCCGAATTAGAAGAACTGGAAGCCGATTATCAAATTCTTCAGGCTTTGTTTTATATTCTACTGACGACGCCACGCAGGATTTACGAGTTTATTCCTATTTCAACGCTCATTGGTTGCTTGGTTGGCTTGGGCGCTTTGGCGAATACCAGTGAGTTAACAGTCATGCGAGCCGCTGGTGTTTCAGTTATGCGCATTGTCTATGCTGCCGTAAAGCCGGTATTGCTTTTTGTCGGTATTGCTCTGGCTTTGGGGCAATTTGTGGTGCCGAAAACTGAGCAGTTTGCGCAAAGTGAGCGTTCTCGACAAATTGATGGTAGCGAGGCTCTTAGTTCGCGCTATGGTTATTGGTTTCGTGATGAAGATGCCTATGTTCATATCAACGCGATTCAACCTAATGGTGTTTTGTACGGTGTGGCTCGTTTCAAGTATGACCATAAGCAAACGTTAGTCAGTTCTGATTATAGTGAGCGGGCTCTATTTCAAGGGGATCATTGGGTGCTGTTCAATGTCAACGAAACGGTGCTTAAGCCCTATCGGACTCTCACTAAGCGTCATGACAGCCTGCGCTGGGATTCTGAAATTACGCCTGACTTTTTATCCATTGTTGCGCTTAAACCGGATCATCTATCGATAACAGGTTTGCTAAGTTATGCCAGGCAGTTGTCGGGTCAGGGTTTAGAAAGTGGTGAGTACTACTTTGCGTTCTGGAAAAAGGTGTTACAGCCAGTGGCAACAGTGGTGATGGTCTTTATCGCCATTTCGTTTATTTTCGGCCCATTACGGTCCGTCACCATGGGGCAGCGCATAACGGCAGGAGTTGTCACAGGATTGGGTTTTAACTACGCTCAAGAGTTATTAGGGCATGTCAGTATTGTATTTCATGTGTCCCCGTTCATCGCGGCGGGGATACCCATTATGATTTGTTTTGCGGTGGGTATTTATCTTCTTAAGCGGATATAGGATTTAGTTTGATTCAGTCAAACAGGATCTTTTGGAATTCGTCTGCTGTCTTTGAATCGGTTCTTTTTATTTTCTTCTTTGGGAACAACCAGCGTGCGGGTCCCCGATATGCGGTCATGCCAAGTGTCTTTATTGGGATCGAACAGCACCCAGACATAGCCTAAGCCGAATGCTGAAATGGAGAAAAATGCCCCCATAAATCGCAACAGGCATTTCACAAAGTGCGGTGGCGTTCCATCAAGTCTGCCATCGATAACCTTTAGGCGCCAAGCACGCATTCCTAAGGTCTGGCCGCCATGGGTCCAAAACCAGTAATAAAATAGAAAGGTCGCACCAAGCAGCATTGGAAATAGTGTGTGGGTAAGTTGGTCGGCATTTTTAGTGGATTCGATGCCAAATATAGCTGCATGCATGAAGCCTGTGGCAATCCATATGGCCCACAAAACTAACTGATCATAAACAATAGAGCCGAGCCTACGCCATAGTGGGGCGGATGGACATTCACTGTAATTGACTGGAGTAGAGGGCTGAGAAGTAGATTCTTGTACGGAATCCGCAGCGCTCTTCTGGCTTTTATTGGTGTTGGAGCGAGATTTGAACGAAGCGTTTTTACGTTTGGATTTGCCCATCTCAGAGCCGTTGGCTAGTGCTGCGATTTGATTGAATAATTGGTGCCTAGGGAGAGACTCGAACTCTCACTCTGTTGCCAGAAACGGATTTTGAATCCGTCGCGTCTACCAGTTCCGCCACCCAGGCATCGAATGCAAATCACGATTGCAAGTCAATAGGATGCGCGATTATAACAACGCCTAAGAGAAGGTCAACAAAACCTTTCACTGCAGCCTTGAGTTGCTCTAGCTGTTGCAGGTTAAGAAACGTATAATGCCGCCCATTTAGAGTTTTAGACTGCTCAAGTATTGAGCTGTGCCTGGATATATCACCCCATGAAACGCAGTGACTTCCATTTCGATTTACCTGAAGAGCTAATCGCGAGCTTTCCCGCTGAACAGCGATCGGGGAGCCGTTTGCTGTGTTTGGATCGTTTCACTGGGGACGTAAGCGATCGCCAATTTGTGGATATTGAATCTCTACTGCAACCAGGTGATCTCCTCGTTTTCAACAATACCAAGGTCATTCCCGCAAGGTTGTGGGGGCATAAAGCCACCGGCGGTAAGTTGGAGATTTTGGTAGAGCGCGTCTTATCGCCACAGGAATTTCTAGCCCATATTCGTTCCAGCAAATCGCCCAAACCTGGAGCAGAACTATACATTGAAGGTGTAGACGAGCCAGTCTTCGAAATGGTGGAGAGGCAAGGAGAGTTATTCAAGCTGCGCGCTCTTGGTGGCGATGTGATGGGGTTGCTTCAGGAGTATGGTCATATGCCATTGCCTCCGTATATTGAGCGGGCCGACGAGCTGCTTGATAAAGAACGCTATCAGACTGTCTACGCAGAACGACCTGGTGCAGTGGCCGCCCCAACCGCAGGCTTACATTTTGATGATCAGTTCCTTGAGCGACTCGCCAACAAAGGTGTTAACAAAACCTTCGTTACCCTGCATGTCGGTGCAGGGACTTTTCAGCCGGTGCGGGCTGATGACATTCGCGACCATGAGATGCATTCTGAGTGGTTGGAAGTTACTCCTGAAACGGTCGCTGCGGTGGCCAAAACCAAGGCGGAAGGTGGGAGAGTGTTGGCGGTGGGCACCACCAGCGTTCGCTGTTTGGAATCTGCATCGCAAAATGGGGAGTTGAAAACCTACCAAGGCGACACCAATATCTTTATCTATCCTGGCTATGAATTTCAGGTCGTGGATGGCTTACTCACGAATTTTCACTTACCTGAATCAACCTTGATTATGTTGGTGAGTGCTTTCGCTGGCCAGGAGCCAGTATTGGCCGCTTATCGGCATGCGGTTGAGCAACGCTATCGCTTCTTTAGTTATGGCGATGCCATGCTTATTGCACCATTTGCAAGTGATGCGATGTGAAAGCCGCGGTTTGATTATTTGATTGGCTATGTATTTTAAAATTGGAAACAATGACACATGAAATTTGAGCAACTGGCGCAAGACGGCAAAAGTCGACGAGCTCGGTTAACTTTCGAACGAGGCGTGGTGGAAACACCCGCATTCATGCCGGTTGGAACCTACGGCACTGTCAAAAGCATGCTGCCGAGAGATATTGAAGAGATTGGCGCCCATATCATTCTGGGTAACACCTTTCATTTAATGCTTCGTCCGGGCACGGATGTCATCCAAGAGCACGGTGATCTTCATGATTTTATGCAATGGAAGGGGCCAATCCTGACCGACTCCGGTGGTTTCCAGGTCTTTAGCCTCGGGAAAATGCGCAAAATCACCGAAGAAGGCGTCACCTTCCAATCACCTATCGATGGCAGCAAAGTCTATCTCGATCCAGAAAAATCCATGGAAGTGCAGCGGCACTTAGGCTCGGATATCGTGATGATTTTTGATGAGTGCACGCCCTATCCGGCCACAGAGCAAGAAGCTAAGGATTCTATGGAGTTGTCGCTACGCTGGGCGAAGCGCAGTAAAGATGCCCATGGTGATAGTCCATCGGCGTTGTTTGGCATTGTTCAAGGTGGCATGTACCCCCATTTGCGCGAAGAGTCGGTTAAAGGCTTAACTGAGATTGGGTTCGATGGCTATGCCATTGGTGGCCTGTCCGTGGGCGAGCCAAAAGAGGAAATGGTCAAGGTGCTGGATGGCCTGGAACCCCATATGCCCTCTGATAAACCTCGTTACTTAATGGGGGTGGGTAAGCCCGAGGATATCGTTGAGGCCGTGCGTCGCGGCGTCGATATGTTCGATTGCGTGATGCCAACACGCAACGCTCGTAATGGCCACCTTTTTACGGAAACCGGCGTCATCAAAATTCGCAATGCTATTCACAAGCATGATACTGGACCCTTAGATGAGTCCTGCGATTGCTATACCTGTAAGAACTTTAGCCGTTCTTATCTCCACCATTTGGATCGCTGCAAAGAGATTCTCAGTGCTCAGCTCAATACAATTCACAATCTGCGTTATTACCAGAACCTGATGGCTGGATTGCGCGGCGCCATTGAACAGGGTACATTGAGCCGCTTTGTTGAAGACTTCTACAGCAAACGGGGCGAAGAAGTGCCGCCGCTTGACGCTGACAGCGATGTTTAAAGACCCAATTCTGACCAATATGTATCATTTAAAATCGAGGTAAATATGAGCTTTTTTATTTCAGATGCCATGGCTGAGCCAGTAGCCGGTGCCGCACCTGGGGACGTCCCGTTCTTTGCTAACCCTTTCTTCATGCTAGTAGTAATGGTGGTGTTCTTTTACTTCTTTATTATCCGCCCGCAAAACAAACGCAATAAAGAGCATAAAGAACTAATGTCTAATTTGGGCAAAGGCGACGAGGTGGTCGTTGCTGGCGGTATGATTGGCAAAATCACTAAAGTGTCTGAAGACTATGTCGTGGTAGAAGTAGCAGCGAATACCGAAATTCGTTTCCAAAAAAATGCCATTACTAACACCCTTCCTAAGGGCACTATCAAAAGTATTTAATATTTGCTGGATAAACTCACTGCTTTTGTCGTTCAACAGCTGATTTAGCTGGAGCGACATAGCAGTCATCATAACGAGACAGGGCGAGTCTATGCTCAATCAATACCCTCTTTGGAAGTACTTGGTGATCGTGGTGGTAGCCGCGATCGGATTCTTATTCGCACTACCTAATCTTTATCCCGATGATCCGGCGATTCAAATTTCTGGTGCCAAAGCCACTATCGAAGTGGACTTGCTGGCTGTGGATAAAGCAAAAACTGCATTAGAAAAGGCTGGTATTAAATACAAAGCCTTTGAGCAGGAAGGTAAGTCCACCATGTTCCGTTTTGAGGATACTTCTGCGCAGCTTAGTGCTAAAGCAGAAGTACAAAAAGCGCTGGGTAAGGATTTTGTGGTCGCACTTAACCTCGCCAATAACACCCCTGAATGGTTGGTTTCTATTGGCGCGACCCCCATGAAGTTGGGTTTGGATTTGCGCGGTGGTGTTCACTTTGTTTTGCAAGTGGATATGCAAAAAGCGCTAGACACTCGCTTTGATGACTATGTGAATGATATCAAGCTGCGTTTACGTGAAGAAAAACTCCGGTACAAAACACCGTTTAAACGTGATGATGCCTTGGGTACCATTAATGTTGAGTTTCGTAGTGCTGAGACTTTGGATAAAGCACACGAATTATTGCGCTCAGAGTTCCGTGATTTCACTGTGCTAAAGAATGACAGTGATGATGCTTTTGTAGTGAATCTAACGCTCTCACAAGAGACCAAAAAAGAAATAACCGATTACGCTATTTCGCAAAACTTAACCAGTTTACGCAACCGGGTTAATGAATTGGGTGTGGCTGAGCCTGTGGTTCAACGCCAAGGGGCTGACCGCATCGTAGTGCAGATTCCTGGTATCCAAGATTCGGCTGCAGCAAAACGTATTATTGGTCGAGCTGCGAATCTTGAGTTCCGTTTAGTGGATTGGGAAAGCGATCCTATGACCACTCGACGTGCGCCACCTGATGCTGAATTTATTGAGTTTAAGTCTGAAGGTCGACCTGTTCTTTTGAAGAAGAAAGTGATCGTGACTGGTGATCGCGTTATCAATGCTCAAGCCAACTATGATGAAAACGGCCGTCCTCAGGTAAACATTGACCTCGATAGTGCTGGCGGTAAAAAGATGCTAGCTGCGACCAGTGATCATATTAAAGATTCGATGGCGGTTGTATTTATTGAGCTTAAGACCGAGCCCTACTTCGTGATGGAAAATGGCGAAAAGGTGCAAAAGGTTAAGACCATCGAAGAGCGATCTGTTATCAATGTTGCAACCATTCAGGCTGCGCTAGGATCCAGTTTTCGTATCACTGGTCTGGATAGCCCTGCTGAGTCTTCAGAATTAGCGCTCTTGCTTCGAGCTGGTGCTCTAGCTGCTCCAATGTACTTTGTGGAAGAGCGAACCGTTGGACCTAGCTTGGGTGCAGAAAATATCAAAGCTGGTTTCCAATCTTTATTGCTGGGCTTTGCCTTGGTATTGGTGTTCATGTTGGTTAACTACAAGGTGTTTGGCTTGATCGCAAACGTAGCCTTGATGTTCAACTTGGTTTTGTTATTCGCCTGTATGTCGATGATTCCTGGGGCCACACTCACTCTGCCTGGTATGGCAGGTATCGTATTAACGGTAGGTATGGCGGTGGATGCCAACGTACTCATTTTCTCGCGGATTCGCGAAGAGCTTGCCGCTAACGCATCGCCCCAACAAGCAATTCATGCTGGTTATGAGCGAGCTTTTGTCACCATCTTAGATGCGAATATCACCACCTTATTGGTCGCACTTATTTTATTCTTGTTTGGCTCTGGGCCGGTGAAAGGTTTCGCCGTCACCTTGTCCATTGGTATTTTAACTTCCATGTTTACTGCGATTTTTGTTAGCCGGGGTTTTGTTAACCTGGTGTATGGCAAAAAGCAGCTCAAGACATTGAAACTGTAGGGAGAACCAGGTAATGAAAACACCAAACATTAGTTTCATGTCATATCGCAAAATTGCATTGATCATGTCGATCATCGTGTTTGTTTTGTCGATAGCATCTTTGGCAACTCGCGGTCTTAACTATGGCCTAGATTTCACGGGCGGTACTCAAGTTGAAGTGGCTTATGAAAAAGCTGCTGACGTTGATATGTTGCGGGATCATTTAGATGCCAGTGGTTTTGATGGTGCATCGGTACAACATTTTGGTAAGCCAACCGAAGTGCTTGTGCGTATTCAGCCGAAAGAAGGTGAAGACAGTTCTAAACTAGGCGATCGTGTTTTTGCAGCGTTGGAAAAGCAGGACGAAAACGTAGAGAAAAAACGTATTGAATACGTTGGGCCTCAAGTGGGAGAAGAGCTGAGAGACCAAAGTGGTTCTGCGATGATTTTCGCGCTTATCTTAATGCTGATTTATGTAACCCTGCGCTTTAGATTTAAGTTTGCCGTTGGTGCGGTGATTGCCTTGTTTCACGATGTGATTATTGTGTTGGGCTTCTTTTCCATTACCCAAATGGATTTTGATCTAACGGTGTTGGCCGCGGTGCTAGCGGTTATAGGTTACTCCCTTAACGATACTATTGTTGTTTCTGACCGTATTCGGGAGAACTTTCGTAC
>JAKSAW010000057.1 GCA_022361455.1 Pseudomonadales bacterium
GGATATGTCTGACCAAAGTAGTCTTTCCGGTGCCGATTTCACCGGTCAGCAACAGGAACCCGATCCCTTGCACAAGGCCGTACTCCATGTAATTCAAGGCGTCTTTATGCTTGCGGGTCAGATACAGAAAATCGGGATTGGGTACGATATGAAAGGGCTTTTCTTTCAAACCGAAGAATTTTTCATACATAGCGTTGTTCCTGAAACGTTACGGTTGACCGGGCGCTCCCTGAGTACACGAAACGGTGAAAATCGAATTACTAGCGTATCTTAGCCCAATCCCGCGTGTCAACCGTTAACCCGACAACCGCCGCCCACAACGGGTCTTCGGCGTAAAGACACGGACTTTCGTCTTGCCCTCGCCGCGACTTCGCCGATTTCCAACCCACCGAGATGCCATGTGTGTCTCATGTGTCCCATTTGTAGCGATGCGTCATCCACCGGTGACCTATCGGCAAAAAAGCGCTTCGAATCTGCACGGCCATCCGTATCTATTTGAAAATAAAACCATATATCGAATCCGAATTTCGGATTACCGTATCAAACAGTCTGTCCGACACACTCCGGGACGCATACGTCCGCCGACCGACACGTCGAAGTGTCGATTTTTACATATATTCAGCAGGTTACCCCTCGGTGCACAGTCTGTAACGGTCCATGGCATTCATATTGCGTTATACGTTTACTAATTCCCCTGACAAAAGTTTTTTCTTTAAGTGCAACAAACGGAGTAACAAATGAAACGCCTGGTGATTGTTGTCGCGTTGGTTTTAACGGGATTTATCTCGGCAAATCCAACTGAAGCGATGACGTATGAGTGGCAGGAGATTTTGGATTTACAGGCCCCCGGCCGGCAAGTCTTAAATTCAAACGATAACGTGACGGAGGCGGCTAGCCAATCGAATACCATTGCCGATCTCCATTTCCCGGCATCCGAAAATGTCGGCGCTATTTATGAAACGCTGATAGCGTCCGGACAGGTAGAGGCTTCAATCGATACCGGCAACTCACCCATCAACTTATATTCCGGCATTTATCCAACCAGCCGCAC
>JAKSAW010000056.1 GCA_022361455.1 Pseudomonadales bacterium
ATTTCCATGACATTGGAATCCGACGCAGCCAACATGGAAAAGTACACCCTTTATCATGCGGTAAGCGTACTGACTCAACAAATCATGCTGGCGATGAATATCTGTTTACCGGGCTCCTGTCAGTTTTTGGAGGCATACTTTGAAGGTGACCAATCTGAATTATTCGAAACCCCCGAATTTGATTCAGAGATGTTTACTAACGGCTGGCTCAGCGCCTTCGATTCCGAATGGCCACAACTAAAGCCACTCAAGTTTGCTGAGGTATGGCAATGGTTGGCAGACCAGGCTACCAGCGAAACCGATACGGCTATACGCCCTATTAATAAAGTATTGTTTGGGCTGTTAGAGTTGTGTCAGCCTCGTAGCATGTTCGAAGCCCGCGATGCGCTGTTAATGGCCCATATGCTAGAAACATTAACGGATGCTGAAGACAATAGTCAGTCCGATGTAGTGCGGGATCGAGTGGTATCCATATTGGGTGAGCCTAGTCCCAAGGCTGATTCTTTCAATGAATTATATCGGTTAAAGAAAGCCATGATTCGTGGTGATCTGCCGGTGCGTCGACCTGCATTAACATTTCACGATGCTGACGAAGAGATTCTGCAGCAATTAGAAGCACATAATTCACCCATCGAGCAAGCCTTGGCAGTGTTATTAGGCATGTTGCAAGATTTAGTGATTAACAATGCGAAAGGTTACAAATTCTCGGAACAGGTAACGCGCTTGTAGTAAGACTTTTGCTAGCTCACAGTGAAGCAAACTCTGGTTCGTTTCCTTGTGAGCTAAATGCAACTTTGTTGCGCTCTGTTTTTGCAAAATATAAGGCTTTATCTGCAGCATCAACCCAATCAACGGGTCGCCACTTTTGATTGGCTTTCGCGGAAATAACGCCAATACTCACCGTTAAGGCGATCTTGGTTCCTTCAAATTCCAGGTTGTTTTTTTCCACACTGCTCCGAATTTTCTCCGCCACTTGCAGGGCACCTTCCAGTTCTGTTTCGGGGAGTAGGGCGATAAACTCTTCACCACCATAACGACAGGCCACATCCGTAGTGCGTGTTAATTTTTCTTGGAAGAGGTTGGCGAATTCTTTCAAACAGTAATCACCGGCGTTGTGGCCCAGCTCATCATTAATCTTTTTAAAGTGATCTAAATCCATGAGCAGCAAAGAAAGTTCACTGCCATTACGCGCTGCTCTGGCAATTTCGTCTTCAATAGTTTCGTTAAAATAGGCTCGGTTCTTAAGCTGAGTAAGACTGTCGGTTTCACTGAGTTCCTGCAGTTTAGCATTGGCTGTTTCTAGTTCTGCGGTTCTTTCTGCCACTAGCGAGCCCAGCTCTTTATTTAAGCGTCGCTGCAGATCTAATCGTTCTTGGCGCAACACGCTAATACGGTAGGCTAGCGAGAAAGAAAGCAATGCCAACTCTAGCGTGACACCGATTCTCACAGAGTTAAGGGTATAGATGTTCTGAGGAATAAAGCCTGTTAATGCCAATGAATAAATGGGCGTTGATATGACTAAGACGATCCAAGCCAAAGCTAAGTAGCGCGCTTGACGATTGCCAGCGAGCCATGAGTGAATAGTGATATAGGTGATGGAAAGTGCTGTCACAACCGTGAGTACCATTGCGTAGATAGTCGAGATATGACCCTGCTCGATGGTCTCTATGACGAAGGCAACAATAAAGGTATATATCAAGGTTCTGAGTGCTCTAAGTAATAACTTATCCCTAACCGCTAAAAACTTAGTGACAAACAAAATCCCAAAAATATTAGCGAGCACCACGAAATGAACCGATATGCGATCTACTTGAAGTTCGTAAATGTCTGAAAGGTAGTAGTAGGGCAGACCATCCATTGCGGCATGGAAGAAACCGACGCAACAAACGTAGCCGGTGTAATATAAATATCGTTCATCTCGCACCTGTAAATAAACAAACAAGTTGTAAATGAACATGATTGAGATAGCACCATAAAACATACCTAACAGCCAAAACCGACCACTTAAATCGGTCATCGCCTTGGGTACGCTCTTGATAACAAACTCACTATGAAAAAAAGAATCGGAACGAATGCGGACGATTAAATGACTAGCCTGGGTCCACTCCTTTGGAAGCTGCCAATAAATATCCGATAGTTTGATTTGTTTTTTCGACATCTGTACGTGGTCACCTAAGTGAACACCACTCAATAGCTGAGAGCCGTCCACCAAGTAAACCCAAGCGTCGTTAATTAAATGATTAGATAAATAGAGAATGCCTTCGTCCCTTGGTAGGGATTGGTCTTTTGGGATGGGGAGACGAACCCAAACGGTGTCATAGATTAAACCCAGGGAGAACTCTTTTTGTATCTGAATCCAATGAAGATCCTGGCGTCTGAGAATATCGTCGATCGATAATTCATGGTTAGTGTCGTAGACATACTCACCCTGTGGCGTAAGAACCAACTCTTCGTTGGCCTGCACCGGTAGGGAAAGTAGCAACAAACTTAGAATGCCTAACAACAATCTCACGATTTAGAACACACAATTATCCAGGGTATCCTAATAAGTGTAGATTAGGATCTAATAGGAGGGATGATTGAAGTGGTGCATTGTTAACCAGCTGAAAGATATGGTTTTTTTTCGTGTTGTGCGATTGTTCTTAGGCAAGATAGGTCGCCCCACTAACTCCCTAAGTAAAATAGGTGTATTTGTTGCTCTTTTGTTAACCAATTTTAAATTGGCCTTGTTAGTATGAAATCCCGCTGTAAAATACCCTCACTACGTCTAAGGGCGTAACCCATAATGGAATCTCAATCTACAAGGACGAAGAGCAATGAAAAAATCGCTTCTAGGCGCTGTTGTCGCCGCATCTTTACTA
>JAKSAW010000347.1 GCA_022361455.1 Pseudomonadales bacterium
CGTGTAAAAATGTTAGTGGCAGACTTAGATAAGCCACTTGAAACTAATGGTTCAACTCACGTGGTTTATTTACGTCATGCTGATGCAGTTAAGGTTGCCGAAATTCTTAATGCATTGGTTACTGGTCAGCAACGCGCTTCCGCTTCTCGAACATCGAGTTCCAAATCTAATCGCACAACGCGAGCAAACAGTCGTACTACACGTGGTTCTGTCACGGCAGGTAATACTGATGTGATGATTCAAGCGGACGAAACATTAAACGCGTTAGTGATTCGAGCGGCACCAGCTGATTTAGCGGAGTTAAAAGATATTATTGAGCAACTAGATGTTCGTAGAGCTCAAGTGTTAATTGAAGCGGCTGTGGTAGAGATCACGGGTAATGCCGGGAAAGCTGTTGGCATTCAATGGGGAGCGGTAGACGACCAGAATTTGGTTGGGGGTGTTAACTTTGCTAATGTCGGTAATAGCCTCAATGCTATTATTCAGGCCGCTACTTCTGATAGCAACACGACTGGTTTGGCAAGTGGTTTGACTCTAGGCGGTGGTAAAGTTGATAACGAAGGTCGTGTTGAATTTGCGGTAGTATTGCAGGCTTTAAACAGTGCTGCGAATACCAACCTATTGTCGACTCCAAGCCTAGTTACCTTGGATAACGAAGAAGCTGAAATCATCGTTGGTCAAAACGTACCTTTTGTTACTGGTAGTCAATTAAGTGGTAATAACGATAATCCTTTCCAAACCATTGAGCGTAAAGATGTCGGCCTTACCTTAAAAGTTACCCCACAAATTAATGATGGTGATGTGGTTCGCTTAAAAGTAGAGCAGGAAACTTCGAATGTCGTGCAAACGGCAGAAGGTATACAAGTGACCGATGTTGTGACTAACAAGCGATCAATTAACACCACGGTGCTGATCAATGATGGCGCTATTGTAGTGCTAGGTGGTTTGATGCAAGAAGATGTTCAGCATTCAGAAAGCAAGGTGCCGCTGCTGGGTGATATTCCGATGTTGGGCGCGCTATTTAGAAGTACCAACAGAAGTCATGTGAAGCGAAATTTGTTGGTGTTCTTGCAGCCCACCATTATTCGCGATGAAGTAAAAGCGGAAGAAGTCATGCAGCGTAAATATGAATCAATTCGCGCTATTAACATGGAGCTGGATGATGTGGGTAACTTAAAAGTCGTAGGTGAAGATATCTACCCAGAGTCCTCCCAAGACTTAATTCGCAACGGTTTAGGAAAGTAGATTAGTTTTCACATAGCTGATTCGAATATAAAGGGGCCTCAACAGGCCCCTTTTTTATATGTGATGAATTGATAGTTTAAACCGTGTATTTTTAGGTATTGTCTAAGTTCAGCTAGCCAGTTTTGCCGCGTTTGGAGTGAATGGATGTCGCTTGATGTATTGGATACCTTTCCTAATGTTCAGGTCTTCTCCTATCAAATACCCCCAGAGTTAACTCAGCCTTTGAGTGGAGCTCTGCATAACTATGGGTTGCATTTGCGACAAGTAGAAAGCATTGATGCGCTGCAGGAAATTCTTCTGGATTCTCATCATGCTTTAGTTTTTTTTGGCTTGGAGTCTGTGCAGGAACTTATTCAAATTCAACGTTGTGTGAACCCCAAGGATGCCTTGTTGATTGCTTGTCAGGCAACGCGGGAATTACCATCAGGCATTCAATCTCAAATAGATTTTAAATCAGTGGCGGATCTGCTCGAACCATCACTAGGAACAGACTTTGTACAGCGAAAATGTGCTTTGTACCTAGAGCTGTTGCAACGTAGAAGCTTGTTCCAAAAAGAGGAGCAGGTAATTCAGCAAATGAGCCATCAAAAGGACCGCTTGTTGAGTTTGCTACCCAGCGGCGTCATGTCAGTTACAGGCGATGGCTATTTAATCGATTTAAATGAAGCGGCGTTAGAAACCTTGGGTTATGGCCGGGAGGAATTAGTCGGTGCTCATTTATCGCAACTATTATGCGAAGCGAAAAGTGAAGATCCGTTATTAGATTGGTGCGAGCATCCAATTTATTCAGTGTTGACCACTCAGCAGAATTCTGATATCGGAGATACCTGCCTTTGGCGTTCCGATGGCACACCGCTTCCGGTAGATTGCGAAATTGCGACCCTCTATCCTGGCCAGGATCCAGAATATTTAATCGTGTTCCAGGATATAAGTATTCGCAAAACTGAAGAAGCACAATTGGACCAACTGACCCGATATGATCCCGTGACTGGTTTAGCAAATGTGTCGCTGATGCGTCACTTCTTATTGAAGGCAATGGCGCGAGCATTGAGGAATGATCGACGCTTAGCAGTGCTTTACATCGACTTGGATGATTTTCATTGCATCAATGAAAGCTTTAGTGAGAGTGGTGGCAACAGCTTATTGAAGAGCGTTGGTCGTCGCCTTAAGAATTGTATTCGCACTGGTGACTTGGTGTCGCGGTATCAAGATGATGCTTTTATGGTGGTACTTGACGAAGTTCGACACGAAAAAGATGTTGAAAAAGTTGCCAAGCAAATGATGGAGACACTCAGTAAACCTCACGATTTAAGTGGGGTGCCGGTTGTGGCGCATGCCAGTATAGGCATCGCCTTTTATCCAAATGGCAGTATTGGTATCGATCGTTTGATTGAGCTAGCCATTGAGGCCATGCAGTGGGTAAAACTCAATGGAAAGAATAACTTACATGTTTCTGGTGCAGAGCAGGAGCAAATCCAGGGCAATGGCTTTGTGCACTAGGCCCACTTCCTACGCTTGAATTTCATTCCTTAGCACCGCATTATCGTTAACCAGGTTGTCTAACTAAAGACTCCGCTTATAGTACTGAAAGCTATAAGCGCTTGGCCTTTTAATAATAAGAACGCAGACAGCTTGTATATGAATTTCAATGATGTCTAAAATCAAACAAACAAAAAGTACAACAAACAGTAGGGATTTACGGTGTATCGTGTATTGGTGGTTGGTGCAGGCGCAGTCGGTCAAGTTTATGGCCACTTCATGCAACGGGGCGGTGCTTCTGTATCGTTCTTTGTAAAAGATAAATACAAAGAAGAATGCGAGAAGGGCTTTACTCTATATCGTAGTCGACGAAGAGGGCTTGGGCCTGGAGAACACTACCAAGCTGACGCGGTCTATACCGATTATAAAGAAGTTGCCGAGCAGCACTTTGATCATGTTTGGTTGGCAATGTCGTCTAATGATCTTCATGGTGATTGGTTAGCAGATCTAAAAGCTGCCATTGGTGATACTACAGTTGTCATGTTGCAACCGGATCTAGAAGATCGCGATTACGTGTTAAAGTACTTCCCAGACTCACAACTCGTTTATGGCATCATAAACTTTATTTCTTACCAAACCCCGCTGCCAGATTTGCCTTCCCACCACTCAGATGCTGATAAAGAGGGCGTGGCTTATTTAATGCTGCCCATGATGTCTGCAGAATTTTCCGGTAATCATGAGCGTTTACCCGAAGTCATGGAAGCATTAGCGGCAGGTCGATTCCCGGTAAAAGCCCAACAAAATGTACCGCGCATTTATGCCGATCGCAGTGCTTGGATGATTCCTTTGGTGGCTATGCTTGAATTAGAAAACTGGTCTATTAAACGTTTAATGTCCAGTGGCTCTTTGGAGCTCGCTGTTGAAGGTGCTAAGCAAGCGCTTGCCATTGTTGCCGCGAAGTTCCATCGCCCTTTGAATTGGACAGAGCGCGGCTTTAGTTTGCTATTGGTAAAAGTGTTGTTACCGTTAGTGCGTTTTCTATCGCCAATGGATGCGGAATCCTTTGTGAAATTTCAATTCAAGAAAACTGCACCGCAAACTCGTTTCATGCTGGATCATTTTATTTACCAGGGTGAGCAGTTGGGAATGAATGTAACCGCATTAAAAAGCTTGAGAGAGAAATTGCCCGATACGCAAAACATGAAGGCGGCTTAAGCTTTTTCGTTGCGCGATTCAGGAAACGAATCAAAATAATCTAATGGGTGGTTCCATCATCACCATTAGTTGTTCTTGAAGCTCCCCCAGAAAACCTTCCCAATAATTTGCAGTATTAAACCAAGGGAAGTTTTTTGGGAATGCGGGATCGTCCCAACGTTTTGCTAGCCAGCCGGCGTAATGCAAAATTCGCATACAACGCAAGCTTTCAATTAAGGCTATCTCTGCTCTATTGAAGGAACAGAATTCTTCGTAGCCTTCTAAAATTTCGCTGAGTTGAGCTGTTTGTGAGCGGCGATCTCCAGCAAGTAGCATCCATAAGTCTTGAACCGCCGGCGCCATAATGCAATCGTCAAAATCTACAAACCAAGGCCCGCTGTCTCGATTCCAAAGAATGTTGCCAATATGGCAATCTCCATGGGTTCGTATAGCGCTGAGTTTGTTTATTGATGCGAACTGCTCATTCAGGTGATTGGTAATGGTACCCACAATGGCTTGGAAATTGGTTTCTAGGTGTGCCGGTATAAATTGGTTTTCCAATAGAAAGTTACTGGCATTGGTGCAATATGTTTCTACTGAGAGCGATTGACGAAATTGGAAATCAGTTTCGCGACCGGCAGCATGAATTCTACCGATTAATCTACCCAGTCTGTAAAGCTGATCGAAGTCTCCGGGTTCAGGAGCTTGGCCACCCATTCTTTCATAAATAGAAAATCGATAGCCATGGAAGCGATGCAGAGTTTGCTCTTCATGCACGAGAGGTGGCACGACCGGTAATTCTAGTTGTTTGAGCATGCTCGAGAACTGATGTTCTTCGATGATCTGTTCATCGCTCCAGCGATTGGGGCGATAAAACTTTACAATCACCGGCGTGGCTTCATCGATCCCAACTTGGTAGACCCGGTTTTCATAACTATTAAGCGCAAGAATACGAGCATCCGATAGATAGCCTAATGACTCCACGGCTTGGATAACAATTTCTGGTGATAGGTTGTCGTAATTATCCTCAAGCTCCATGGTGGTGTTTGGGTTACCTGTTTGACTCATCAACGGATCCTTTTTGAGCGCGTCGCATCGTCGATTCTGCGCCAGCGATATACGGGGGAAATCAATGGCGCGAATCATAGCACATTAACCTTGCTCACATTGATTTAGAGACAAAGCGGTGATTGTCTAAGGTGTTCGCGCGACAGCCCATATGTCGACGCGCTCAATCCCTGCATGGCGCAAACATTGCGCGGCCGCTTTCATGGTAGCTCCAGTTGTGATCACGTCATCGACCAGCACCACATGAGTGACAGATGGAAGCTTTTGTAGCGCTTTGACGTTGACGCTGAATGCGGATGCTAGATTAGCTTGGCGATCTTTAGCGCTAAGCCCCTTTTGTGAATCAGTGTGCTGACTTTTCACTAAGATTTGGTCGGCCAAAGGCGTATTCAGGTAATTGGCTAGATGCTTTGCTAAATAGTGGGCCTGGTTATAGCCCCGAAGTCGCTGCCTGCTGGGATGCATGGGAATGGGTATGAAAAGCTCTGGTGCTTGCTGTTGAGACTTCGCAAGTGATTTGATCATGAGTTTAGCTAGCAGCTTGGATAGTTGCGGCCGATTTTGATATTTCATCGCTGCAATCAGTTGATCCATTGGGAAATGGTAGGTAAAGGGAGCAAAGCACTGCAGAAAAGGCGGCGGATCCGCAAAACATTCTTCACAAATTGTTTCCAAGTTGGCTGCAGGGCTCACTAATGGCACCCCGCATCGCTCACATGCGGGCGAATTGATCGGTAAGTCTCCCTCGCAATAATCACAAACTATTGAATTAAAGGGAGATTTTTGATGGCACAAAATGCATGAAGTCATATAGGTTTATAATTGATCTGCTGTAAACGCTAGTCTTTTTGGCGGTTGACAGTTCTTGGGGCTTCCGTATGATGGCACAAACTCAACAGCCAAAAGTGGCTAACAATTGGCCTACAGAAGAGACCGCGTGAGCGAAAGCAAGTTAGGCTTTTTGGTTGCTGAAACGAGAGAGATAAGATTACGAGGAGAGGGTAATGACCCAGCCCAACGACATTCGTCATGATTGGACACTAAAACAGATTCAGGCGCTTTTTGATTTACCCTTTAATGATTTGATGTTCCAGGCGCAGACGGCCCATCGCCAATATCATGATGCGAATGCCGTGCAAATCAGCACGCTGCTAAGCATTAAGACTGGTGCTTGCCCAGAGGACTGCAAATATTGTTCGCAGTCAGGCCATTACAACACCGGCTTAGAGAAAGAAAAACTTCTCGAAATTGAGCGTGTGGTTAAAGAAGCTCAAGCTGCTAAAGAAAAAGGCGCTTCACGGTTTTGTATGGGAGCGGCATGGCGTTCACCTCGCGAAAAAGATATGCCTTATGTTTTAGAAATGGTGCGTCAAGTTAAAAGCTTAGGCATGGAAACTTGCATGACCTTGGGTATGCTCGATAAAGATCAGGCAGAATCTCTTCGCGAAGCTGGTCTTGATTACTACAATCATAACTTAGATACATCCCCTGAGTATTATAATTCCATTATTACTACCCGCACTTATCAGGATCGACTGGATACTTTAGCGAATGTTCGCGAAGCCGGTATGAAGGTTTGTTGTGGTGGTATTCTTGGAATGGGTGAATCTCGTCAAGATCGTGCAGGCTTGTTAATGCAGTTGGCTAACTTACCTGATCACCCTGAAAGTGTGCCTATTAACATGTTAGTTAAAATTGCTGGCACACCTCTCGGTGAAACTGATGATATCGATCCATTTGAATTCGTTCGTACCATTGCAGTGGCAAGAATTATAATGCCTAAGTCTTACGTTCGTTTATCAGCTGGTCGTGAAGATATGAACGACCAAATGCAATCTTTATGTTACCTCGCTGGCGCTAATTCCATTTTCTATGGCGAAAAACTTCTCACTACTGCAAATCCTGAAGCGTCTAGTGATATGAAACTCTTTAATCGCTTGGGTATTCGTCCGCTTGAATTGCGCGAAGAAGCTTCCGATGAGGCTCATGAAGCTGCTTTACAGCAAGCAATTGAAGATCAAAAGCGTAGTCATCTGTTTCATGATGCTGCTAATGCGTCTACCACCTCATCCAGCGTTAACTAACGCTTATTTCTGAGATGACACTGCCCAATCGCCTTGCTGCTTTCGTAGAACAACGAAAGCAGCAAATGCTCTACCGTTCTCGGCGAGTTTTAGAAACGCCGCAAGGTGCTGAGGTGATTGTTGATGGCCGTCCGCTGATTAATTTTTCCAGTAATGATTATTTAGGTTTGGCGAATCACCCCAGGATTGCTGCTGCTTTTAAAAAGGGTATTGATGATTTTGGCGTAGGTAGTGGCGCATCGCATTTAGTGATAGGCCATAGCAGTGCTCATTATGCCTTGGAAGAGCAGCTTGCTGATTTTGTTGGCTGTGAACGGGCACTTTTATACTCTTCTGGCTATATGGCCAACGTTGGTGCTATCAACGCACTCACAGAGCGCGGCGATATTATCTTACAAGATAAACTCAATCACGCCTCTTTGTTGGATGGTGGTTTGTTGAGTAGCGCCGATATGAAACGCTATAACCACTGCGATACTGATGCGTTAGCGTTGCGTTTACAAAAAACTGGCGACGCTCAAGCATTAGTGGTGTCTGATGCTGTATTTAGTATGGATGGGGATATTGCACCTATAAATAAGTTGGCTGAGTTATGCGATCAACACCAAGCAATGTTGATGATTGATGATGCGCATGGTTTTGGGGTGTTGGGCGACAACGGCAAAGGAGCCTTAGAGCATTTTTCTGTTACCTCCGGCCAAGTACCTATCTATATGGCTACATTGGGCAAAGCAGCGGGAGTGAGTGGAGCGTTTGTTGCGGGAGAGGATGGCTTGATCGATTACCTCATTCAGTCTTCTCGAAACTACATTTATACCACCGCTATACCGCCCGCAAATGCGGTAGCAACGTCCGCCGCGCTGTTAGTTATTGAGCAAGAAAAATGGCGTCGTGAGCATTTGACTAAATTGATCTCACAATTTAGGTCTGAACTCTCTGAATGGGAGAGTTGTTTAATGCCTTCTGATACGGCTATTCAGCCACTAATAATCGGTGATGCCAATCAGGCATTAACGTTAAGCGATGCATTGTTGCAAAGAGGCTTTCTTCTATCAGCAATCAGACCGCCAACTGTACCGGCCAATACTGCGCGCTTAAGAATAACTTTAACCGCTGCTCATACCGAAACACATATTTCACAATTAACTAATGTACTTAAAGAAATGTTGCCCTCTATTATCACGAAGCAAACGGACAGTTAATCACTTATGTCTAATTTAACTCTCTATTATGATACCTATGCCTGTGCTTCTGGTGAAAGTAATCCACCAGAAATGATATTAATCCATGGCTGGGGTTTGCATAGTGTTATTTGGGATGATGTCATGCCCGGCTTGCTGGAGCACTTCCAGGTAACGATTGTAGATCTACCAGGATTAGGTCGTAGCCCGATGCCCGGCGGTGATTATGATCTGGATTACTTAGTTGAACACGTTTTAAAAATAGCTCCTGCTAAGGCTGTTTGGGTTGGTTGGTCTTTAGGAGGCTTGGTGGCGATGCAGGTCGCCGCCAAATTTCCGGAGCGTGTTAGTGGGCTGATCACCGTTGCATCTTCACCCAAATATACATCTTCAGCGCGTTGGCCTTCTGCAATGAGCGATGAGGTTTTGCAAGGTTTTATTAATATCTTTGAAGAAGATTCGGAAGGAACGTTAATTCGATTTTTAGCATTGCAGTGTAAAGGCGCGCAGACTCTAAAGCGTGATATACGTTATTTAAAAGAGATCTTGTTTTTTCATGGTTTGCCAGCACAGAAGGCGCTGAGGTCTGGGCTTCATGTTTTAAAAGATGTGGATTTAATTGACCAGCTCGAGTTAATACAGTGCCCAACGCTACATATCTTTGGTGAGGCAGATCATATTGTGCCTGTAGGTGTGAGTGGTGCTATTAAGTCGATTCAACCTAGCTGTGAAACTTCAGTCATTAAAGGTGTTAGTCATGTGCCTTTTATCTCTGCACCTGATTTGTTTTTGCAAGCAGTGTACGATTTCTTGAAGGATAAACATCTTGTCAGCTAGTCATGCATTGCTGCCTGAGAGCAGCGGTAAGGTTATTGATAAGCATGCGGTGGCTGTGTCGTTTAGTCGTGCTGCCAATTCCTATGATGGCGTCGCTAACATTCAACGTTGGGTTATCAATCAGCTGTTAAGTAAAATTCCCGGTAACAATAGTTTTAACCGAGTTCTCGATATTGGTTGTGGCACGGGGCATCTTTCTCAGCAGATTGCTGTTCAGTATTCGCCGAAGGCGATTACTGGGTTGGATATTGCCGAAGGTATGGTTAAGGTGGCGAATGAAAAATGGCTGCGCTCACCTGCATGTTCAGAAAGCCTTTTTGAAGCGGTTTGCGGTGATGCTGAGGCTATGCCTTTTAGTAATAATGAATTTTCTATAGCGGTGAGCAGTTTCGCTTTGCAGTGGTGCCCAAATTTGCCCGTGGTTTTTTCTGAGGTTTATCGAGCCTTAGAGCCGGGTGCTAAGTTTTATTTTTCATTGCCAATTGATGGCACGCTCAAGGAATTAAAACGCTGTTGGGATCAAGTGGATCCATCAAACACACATGTTAATGATTTTTATAGTTTGGAAGACTTATCCTTAGCGGCGAAAGAAATTGGGTTTTCTCAACAACATATA
>JAKSAW010000055.1 GCA_022361455.1 Pseudomonadales bacterium
CCACGCCGCCCAACGCGATCGTGTTCGGTTCCGGCTCGGTATCGATTCCGCAGATGACCCGGGCGGGTTTCTGGCTTAACCTTGCAGGCATCGTGACGATCACGGCTCTCGCCTACCTGCTGATATTGCCGGTGCTGGGAATTACCGGATGATTGCCCGTTGCCGGCGTCGTCTTCCGCTCTGTACGCTGATTCTGTTCGGCATCGGGATCGGCGCGGACGCCGAGAACTTTCTGCTCGCCGAAGGCGACGACGTGATCGGTACGTCGTCGATCGTCCAGACTCGCTACGAGGACACCTTCACCGACGTGGCGCGGCGTTTCGGGCTGGGTTACGAAGAGATCGTGCGTGCGAACCCCGGCGTCGATCCATGGCTGCCGGGCGAGGGGACGGAAGTCGTATTGCCCACGCGGTTCGTCCTGCCGGAGAACATCGGCGACGGTCTGGTGATCAATCTTGCCGAATATCGCATGTACTACCTGACCGAAGGCGACGCCGGGCAGCAGGTCGTGACCTTCCCGATCAGCATTGGCCGCATGGACTGGGCGACGCCGCTGGGCTGGTCGAAAGTCGTCGACAAGGTTCACAAGCCGAGCTGGTACCCGCCGGAATCGGTGCGCCGGGAATATGCCGCCGAGGGCCGGGAGCTGGAGCGGGTCGTCCCTCCGGGCCCGGACAATCCGCTCGGCGACTATGCAATGCGGCTGAGCATTCCGGGTTACCTCATTCACGGCACGAACCGGCCGGCCGGCGTCGGCATGCGCGTCACCCACGGGTGTATCCGGATGTACCCGGAGGACATCGAACGGCTGTTTCCGCAGGTTGCCCTGGACACCCGCGTGCAAATCCTGAACCAACCGTACAAGCTCGGCTGGCTGGGTGACGACCTGTACCTCGAAGTCCATCCGCCGCTGGTGTCCGCGGACGGCGCCGAAGCCCCCGGGCTGACCGCCATTACCCAGCTCTATGTGCGCGCGACCCGGGACCGCCCGGCACGCATCGACTGGGATGAGGTGCACCGCGTGTTCCGGGAACACCGCGGCATCGCCGTGCGTGTCGGTTCGGCGGAAACGGCAGCCGTGGCGGACGCCGGCATC
>JAKSAW010000054.1 GCA_022361455.1 Pseudomonadales bacterium
ACAGACTTAGTGTTACGTGACAAACAGGCCAACATGCCTGAGACACTGAAGTCTCCTATAGCCTGTGGAGTTGAGTAAGGCAAGAACAGCATAAAGAACAATCCGATAGCGACGATCAATAAACTACGTGGATAACGAGCAACCTGGTTAGTTAGCTCCTCGCCAAACAACGCATCCGTTGCTGCACGAGTCACTATGATTCCTGTGGCGGTAGAAATAATAAGCGCGGGAATTTGGGTAACAATACCATCGCCCACGGTAAGCAATGTGTAGTTATGCAAGGCATCAGCCCAGGTCATTCCTTTTTGCGCTAAGCCAATGGTTAAACCACCAATAATATCGATCAATATAATGATAATGCCGGCAATGGCATCGCCTTTTACAAACTTACTAGCACCATCCATAGCACCATAGAAATTGGCTTCTTTCTCGATGGTTTTGCGTCGTTCTCGCGCTTCTTTTTCATCGATTAAACCCATATTCAAATCGGCATCGATACTCATTTGTTTGCCGGGCATACCATCTAACGTGAAACGAGCCGCTACTTCCGCCACTCGCTGCGCGCCGTTGGTAACTACCACATATTGAACAACGATCAAAATGGCAAACACGACCAAGCCAATGACATAGTTACCGCCCACTACAAACTCGCCCACGGCACCAATCACTTCACCAGCGTAGCCGTCAGATAAGATCAATCGTGTTGCAGCGATATTGAGCGATAAACGAAATAGCGTTGCTATCAACAACAACGCAGGGAACGTTGAAAATTGCAGGGGCTTGTCAGTGTAAAACGTAAGGAGCAATACCAATAAGCCAAAGCTAAAATTGATAATCAGTAAAAAGTCCAGCAAGCCTGCGGGGATCGGTGCAAACAATACCAACAAAATCCCCACCATACACAGCACCAGCGCAAGCTCACTACGCGTGCCGAATAAGTTGGTTAAGGTTTGCGACCTGCTCATGCCAAGTTCCTTTTGGAGCTGCTGTTATTTTCTGATTCAGCCTTTCTGCGGTATGCCTCGCTCAATATACGAGCCACATCCTTGTAAGATGATTCCGGCACAGCTGAATCAATTTTTGCTTTTTTAAATAAAAATCGCGCCAATATTGGCGATTCAATAATGGGAACGCGATAGCGGTTAGCCTCCTTACGGATTTGCTTGGCCATTTCATCCGCCCCTTTACCCACCACTTTGGGGGCTCGCATGATATTACGATCGTACTTTAATATCACCGCGTAGTGTGTAGGGTTAGTTACCACCACATCAGAATCAGGCACCGCCGCTAGAGACTGTGCGCGTTTTCTTAACTCGTTTTCCAGTTCACGGCGCTTGGATTTAATATGCGGGTCGCCATCGCGCCGCTTTATTTCATCCTTGAGTTCTTTACGTGTCATCTTCAGTTTGTCGAGGTATTCACGCTTCACAAACAGAAAATCGATAACGGCCACCACCAAAATAGCCATTAATAATTTGAATACCAATCCCCCAAAGATGGGTAGCAAACTCGGCAAATAGGATTTAGGCGATTGATAAAACAGGGTCAGCAAATCTTTAAAATCATTCTTTGCTGCCCAATAAACAATCGCAGTAAACACAATCAGCTTTAAAATATTCTTGCCAGACTCATATAAAAGCCGCATAGAAAATATGCGCTTAAATCCCTGCACTGGATTTAATTTCTTAAAATCTGGCTTTAATGGATGCGCACTAAAAATGGGCCCGGTTTGCATCAAATTAGCGAAAACACCCGCCAACATTAAAAACAGAATAATCGGGCTAATGGCCACTAAAAGCTCTCTGACCCACTGTTTGCCAGCCACATAAAGCTCACCATTAACCAAATCCATTCCCCCAGACGACATAAATATTCGGCGACAAATATCGAGCACATCTAAAGCAAAGGTCATGCCTAGGGAAAATAACAACAGCAAACCGGCAGTAAGCACTATCAGGGAATTTACTTCCTGACTTTTAGCCACCATGCCTTTTTTGCGCGCCTCTTCGATTTTAAAGGGCGTCGCTTGTTCGGTTTTTTCATGCTTATCTGGTTCGTCTGCCATGACTCACTAATCCCTTAAGTCAACGCCATTTGCCAGAATCGAAAACTCGAATCAATCGTTTTTTCGAGAACCGGAAACATGTAAGGCAAGCTTACTGCTAGCAAAACCAGGCCCAAACCCACTTTTAACGGCAGAAAAAGAAAATACACATTCATTTGTGGCATGGTACGCGACATTACCGCGATGCCGGCATCCACAAACAACATCAAACCAATGATGGGTGCCACCAGAATCACACCATTCGTGAAAGTCACGCCGAAATGGCGAATTAATTCTGCGTATGCCAGGCCATGCAAGCCTTCGCCCAAGGGCGACAACGACACAGAATAAACAATGCCTTTCACAAACAAATGATGAAAATCGCTTAAGAAAAATACCAGAGCGGCAAACAGCGTTAACAAGGTGCCTAGTAAAGGGTTCTGATCATTAGTAGAAGGATTAAACAGGTTAGCGGCACCAAAACCCGTCTGAAAATCAAGCAAGCGGCCCGCCACCATAAAAGCGGCAAACGCGGCATAGAGGCCAAAGGCCATCATTAAACCGATCGTTGCTTCCTTGATAAACATAAGCCCCAAATCCATTAAACTCGTTGGCGAACTCACCAACGGAATCTCCAATACAAAAACTAACAACACTGCCAAACCCAAGGTGAAGTAAAGCTTTACCTGGGGTGGCACACGGCCAAACGCGTCTATGG
>JAKSAW010000053.1 GCA_022361455.1 Pseudomonadales bacterium
CCATTAGGTAAGTCGCTTCTGCGTTACCAAAGCCAGCGTCGATGTCAGCAATAATTGGCACAACGTGTGTTTGATGGTTGTCGATTTGACTTTGGATATCCGCTTCTTTAGCGCTATCGCCAGCTTCGCGTGGAAGTCATTGTGAGGAACAGTTACTTTACCGTCTTGGTGACCACATTGCTTTTCGTCAGCAACTTGGTTTTCGATTTGAAGTGCACAAGCACCAGCTTCGATCATTTGCTTAGCCATTAGGTAAGTCGCTTCTGCGTTACCAAAACCAGCGTCAATGTCTGCAACGATTGGTACTACGTGAGTTTCGTGGTTGTCGATTTGATCTTGGATCTTAGCAACTTCAGCGTCGTTACCAGCTTCTTTAGCTTTGTCTAAAGCGCGGAAAAGACCACCAAGTTCACGAGCGTCAGCTTGACGTAGGAAAGTGTATAACTCTTCTACTAGGCCTGCTACAGCAGTTTTCTCGTGCATAGATTGGTCAGGAAGAGGACCAAAGTCAGAACGTAGCGCAGCTACCATCCAACCAGAAAGGTAAAGGTACTTACGCTCAGTTGTGCCGAAGTGCTTCTTAATAGAGATCAACTTTTGTTGACCAACAAAACCGTGCCAGCAGCCTAGAGACTGAGTGTACTTAGTTTTGTCTTTGTCGAACTCTGCCATGTCGCGACGCATGATGCCCGCAGTGTATTTAGCAATGTCCAAACCAGTTTTGAATTTGTTTTGTGCGCGCATGCGAGCAACAGCTTCTGGGCTGATTGCTTCCCAAGGGCCACCATTTGATTCAATAAGGCTTGCAGCTGCATCAATGTCTGAAGAATATGACATGTTTATCGATTCCTTAAATGAGGGTGATTGAAACCGCCAAAGCTATAAAAGCTTTGGTGCTGTTTACGGTGGTGAATAGTAGCTAATACGACTTAATAAATTAAATTAATAAATCGTATGTTCGATATTTATCTTATGAATATTAGTCATTACTTTAGCTATAAACAACCTTAAAAAGTACACTTAACGCATTGATAAATAACATATATATTTAATTACCTAAGGTAAACACTCAATAAACCTTAGAAAAATTCAAGTGTAGCGGTTGTTTGAAATTCATCCAGTTAAAGATAAAAAATCCACTAGACCGTCTGGTCGGTTTGCACTAAGATGTTGGAATACCAAGTATTAATAGCGCAATAAAATAACAATATGAGCCAAA
>JAKSAW010000717.1 GCA_022361455.1 Pseudomonadales bacterium
CAAATGTTAAGTACGCGATTCACCCGGTTGCAGGTCGTATGCCTGGTCACATGAACGTATTACTTGCTGAAGCAGAAGTGCCTTATGAGCAGTTGGTTGAAATGGATGTGATAAACCCTGAATTCCAGCAAACTGATGTAGCTATCGTATTGGGTGCAAACGACGTAACTAATCCTGCGGCGTCTGACGATCCAAACAGCCCAATTTACGGTATGCCAATTCTTAACGTTCATCATGCGAAAACTGTTGTGGTTGTTAAGCGTAGCTTAAGCCCAGGTTTCGCAGGTATTCCAAATGGCTTGTTTATCAACGACAACAGCTTAATGGTTTACGGTGATGCGAAGGAAGTATTGCAGAAGATGATTGGTGCGATTAAGGAGCTTTAAGCTGTTTAATTGTCGCTAACACTGAGCAGCAAAATAAAAAGCCTCGATCAGAAATGATCGGGGCTTTTTTTGCTTTGTTTCAATGCACTAATGTTCTCCTACAACAAAGGCTTAAGATGTCGGTAGCCTTTACAGGGAGCGGGTTTTCTATTGTTGAAAATTGGTTAAAGTTCAATAGTTTCAATGGGTTATGGTGTGGGCTTGATTCTTGCAGTGTCCTACGGCTGATGACGGTATCCAGGATTAACACAGCAAATCAAATTTGGTTTGGGGGAAGTTGATTTTTGAATGCAGCATCGACCTTTATTTATTGCAGTTAATTTTTAAATAGGCCTATAGACTATGAAAAAATCAGCATTACTACTTGCCAGTGCCGGTTTAGCGTTGGGGTTAAGCGCTAATACTCAAGCTGCGCAAATTTATTCAACGGATTTTGAATCTGGTGTTGATAGTAACTGGAGTGGTCAAACTCCTAGTTCTTCCAATTCAACATTTACCAACTTCTTGGGGCGTTTGGGTAATGGTGCAACAACCTTCTCAGTGGATGGCTTAGGAGCCGGTACACGTGAAGTGACAGTTGAATTTGATCTTTACCTTATTGACTCTTGGGATGGTGATCATTGGTATTGGGGTACTGACCGATTCAATGTGAGCGGTGACTACTCTGATTCTTGGATTCTTCCAACTGACGAAGACGAACTAAACTACGAGTCCAACACGCGTGGCCATTATGGTTATAGTCATTGGGGTGATGAAATCTATCGCGGTGTGTCATTTACCTTCATGCATACTGGTGATGATCTCTCTCTAAGTTTCTTCGGCTCAGGCTTGCAACGTCTAAACGATGAGTCTTGGGGTATTGATAACTTCACAGTAACCACCACTGACGTTCCAGAGCCTGGTGTTCTTGCAATGTTCGGTTTAGGTCTTGTGGGACTAGGTTTTGCTCGTAAGAAAGCTAAAGCTTAGTCAGCGATAAATCGATTAACCTATTAACCCGGTTGACCGATCAGCTAAGTCGCTAATTAATAAAGCCTTGGTGTAAAAGCCAAGGCTTTATTGTTTCGGGCTTTTGTATAAGCTGCATTAGAGCTTTTCTAAATTAACTTCAATTGTCCTGCGGTCATCTGAAAGCCAGATAGTGTTATCTTGGATTGAACAGCCTAGGTTCATGGTTCGATCGGTTAGCTTCCCCATCGCTTCGGTCGATTCAGCTGGCACTCTTAAGTAGCTAACGTTTTTGAAGCTTGTTAGTTCGTTTTTGTTTTGTTGCCACCAAGTGTCCGCGTTATTTGTTCCATACACATACACCTTTACGTGATCAGACTTATGGCTGGCTTTCTTTACCCGTTCTTTATCAGGTAAGCCCACATCTATCCAAAGCGCTATGTCATCTGTTAACGTTTTCACCCAAAGAGCAGGGTCTTCTTCCGTGCTTAAGCCTTTGCCAAAGGCAAGTTCTTCATGCTCAGCATTTAGCAAATAAGCAAGCAACCTAACCATCATACGTTCTTCTGTTTCAGAAGGGTGTTGTGCGATGGTCAGAGTCAGCTCTTTATAAAGATGCTTATCCATATCGGATAAGTTGATTGTGGCTTTATAGATGGTGGATTTAAGAGCCATTAAGTGATGTCTGCTGCCACTTCCAATTCATGGATACCGTTGTCGATATAATCTAGCAGGCGTTGCATCGATGGCAGTGTTCTGCGGCACGCGGTTAAACCGAACTCTAGTTGATCTGTATAGCTTACGAGGGTGATATTAAGCGCAATATGGTCGATAGGTATCGATACTGGATACATACCTTCTAGTCTGGCTCCATTCCAGTACAGATCTTTTTTCGGCCCAGGCACGTTAGAAATAACCACATTAAAGGCGCGCCACTTTGGAGCCAAGCCAGTTAACATGTTAAGTCCCGTAGGAGCCATTGTAAGTGCAGTGTAGTTAAGCATTTCTTCTGGCGTCATTTGCTTAAATCGATTCTTGGCTGTCTGCACAGAGTGCTTGATAACTTCCAAACGATTGTATGGATCGGCAATATGAGTACCGAGGTTAGCAAGGATCATCGCAATTTGATTTCCGCCTTCGCTGTCATCTTGGCGAATAGAAACCGGAACCATTGCAATGAGTGGTTGGTCGGGTAGCGCATGTTGGCTGATCAGATAATCCCTTAAAGCGCTGCCACAAATTGCCAGAACAACATCATTCACAGTGGCGTCAAACTTTTTACACAAGGCCTTAATGCGTGCCATTGGATAAGACTGAGCTGCGAAGCGGCGCGAACCTGTGATGTGTTGATTCAAAATGCTTTGCGGCGCTTGAAATACTGATACGTAATCTGGGTCGTTTTTCGCTTGTTGAATCGATTTTGAAATTTCTCGAGCCACTGTTGGAATGGTCGATAGCTGCTTGCCTGCCCCGGAAACTAAGGTGCTTAAATTCGAGAAGATATCGCCAGCACTGGGGATCGCCTTGTTCTTGTTGGGCTTAGGTGGCATGGCCCAAATAGGTGGGATGTCTCGCTGGTCGGGATCCTCGCTTAGGGCTCGGGTTGTCATTCGCATGGCTGACATGCCATCTACCATTGAGTGGTGGGCTTTTAGATACAGGGCAAACCTTTTACCTCGAACTCCTTCGATCAAATGGGCCTCCCACAAGGGTCGCTCTCGATCCATTAAATTGCTGTGTTCCGCAGAAATTCTCGCTAATAGCTCACGAATTCTTCCAGGTTTTGGTAATGCCTCGTGACGAAAGTGATGCTCCAGATCGAAATGGTCATCCTCCTCCCAGAAATACTGTCCAAGTCTGCGTTCTAGCCGGCGATTAAATGGCGCTTCCGGATGTTGGTACGCTCGTAGCGAATGAGCTAACTCCGTTACGTACTTAGGCCCTACGCCTTCAGGAAAAGAAAACAGATATAAACCGCCCACATGCATTGGCTGTTGACGATTTTCAAGCCATAAAAAAAGTTGATCTACCGGAGTTAGTGGCGTCATGAGTGGCATTCCCTAATAAAACAAACATAAAGTTAGGCATCAGTGCCCAAGTCCCCAAACGCGATTGTAATGCACCTGACATAGGAAGTCTTTGATAACAACTAGGCAATCACTGGTAGCTTCGGTCAAATTGCTTGGCTATTGAGCCATATCAATCTGTTTCTTGCAGGTCTGAAAGGTTGATTTCATTAGTGATAAGTCGCTTTTCAGGGGTTCTGTTTGTCTTTCTTGTGGTGTTGAGGTGCCGAGCTTTTCGCTGATGGCGATAAATCTTTGCGGAGACGTTGCTTCAATGGCTTTTTCGATATGACAACGGCACACCTGTTGGGCGATATCCTCTGTCATGCCTCGTTGGATACCTCTGAGAGTGCAGCCGCGCTCGTATGATTGCACGCTTACATCATCGATTTTCGGTTGCAGATTAGCGCAAGCGGAAAGCAGCACGCAGATTGTTATCAAAAGTACCTTATTCATTTTGAACCTCGTTGTGCTGCGTAGGTTTTAGATGGAGGGCATTAGTGCAAATACCCTCCAAATATTTGGCGACAGTTACGTTTTGGTTTGCGCTATTCGTCACCCATTTCTCGGCTACAGGGCAAGCGTCTTGCGGCATCCCTTTTCGTCATGTTTATATCGTCGGAAGGTATCTTATCATATTAGTCCTAGAGACTTATTTATGCGCTTATTAAATTCTTATGGTTGCTATTAAGATGCTTTTCGGTGGGCATTCAGTGGGTGCAAATGGGTGATCAATTGCTTAACGGTGATAGGCTTGGTGATAAAACCATTCATGCCAGCTGCTGTAGCTTTTTCCATGTACTCGGCTAATGCGTGGGCTGAAAGACCAAAAATGGGCATGGGGGATAAGCATTCGTCCTGCTCATATTGGCGAATGGCTTTCACGGATTCATAGCCATTCATGATTGGCATTTCAATATCCATGAGTACAACATCAAATTGATGGTGTTTGTGTCGGTATTTTTCTAGTGCTTCTTGGCCGTTGTTGGCTAACTGGATCTCTGCGCCGTGTTTCTTAAGAATACCTTTTATTACCATTTGGTTAACGGTGTTATCTTCAGCAACTAGGAAGCGCATGCCCTGTATATCTAAGGCTTCGTTTAGTAGCTCCTGCATGGGGTTTTGTGGATTCAAGCAGGCGTTAATGGCTTGCACGATTTGGTGAGGCGATACTGGTCGCTCCAAAATAAACTGGCTTTTGACTTTTTCTTGGTAGCGAGTTGCTTGACCTGGTTGAGTTAGGACTAGGATACGATCTTTGATTTTTCGGTAGTGTTGATGATGCTGAATTGACTCAAAGAATTTATCTTGCAGAAGAAATAATTGTTCTTCATATTCCGCGGTTTTCTTGATGTGTTCAACCATTTGGTCCACATCGTTGAAAGCTATAATTTGCTTCACGGTTGAATTGAGATGACGCCGATAAGCTTTGCTGAATTTTTTATCTTCTGTTCCAATCGCTAACAGTTGCTGCGCTGCGCCTTTAACCGGTTGCAGCGTCGGCGCTTTTTCTAATTGATAGTCGGTAACGGTAAACCAAAACTTAGAACCAGCGCCTTTTTGGCTTACCACGCCAATTTCGCCACCCATGAGTTCCGCTAAGCGTTTGGAAATGGCTAGTCCAAGTCCGGTACCGCCATACTTTCTTGTAGTGGAGCTATCCGCCTGAGAAAATGATTTAAATAACTTCGCTTGCTCCTCTTCAGAAAGGCCAATCCCTGTATCCTGAATGGCAATACGAATCTTTTGTTCTGGCATCTGATCGATACGTATATAGACATAACCTTTCTCGGTAAACTTAAAGGCATTGCTCAGAAGGTTTAGTAAGATTTGCCGTATACGTGTTGAATCGGAATAAACTCGAGTTGGAATGTGTGGGTCGAGATCAACATAGAGGGGAAGGTTTTTTTCTTCACACAAATTTGAAAAAACTGAAACACATTCATCCACTACTTCAGAAAGGTCGACACTGATTTTTTCGACTTCGAGTTTGTTGCTCTCGATTTTTGAATAATCGAGAATGTCGTTGATGACACCCAGTAAAGCTTGGCCAGAATTATAAATGGTGTTGATATAGCGAGACTGATGAAAATCAAGTTTAGTGCCGCGAAGCATTTCCACCATGCCTAGCACGCCATTCATGGGGGTGCGAATCTCATGGCTCATTGTGGCTAAGAAGGCACTTTTTGCTTCCGCAGTTGATTCCGCTGTTTTACGTTCCCTTAGCGCTTCTTCTTTCTCAATGCTCTCGGTAATATCGACCATGGAACCTTCAATATGTTCGATTTCGTCTTTTGCATTCCTAACCAAGCGTAGAGTTAAAACGATCCAAACCGTATCGTTGTTTTTCGTGATACCTTTGATGCGCACGCTATCACGACGATTTAGCTTTTGGGGAGAATCAAGAAGATCTTTAATGTCGGGAAAATAATCTGTAATTGGTCGAGAAACACCTTTGTTATGGTTAAGCAAATCGTCGTCGCTCGTTTTCAATATGGTTAATACCGAGGGATTAATTTTTAAAAAATAACCTTGTTGGTTAATCAAAAATAACCCTTGCACGGCATTGTCATAGAGTTCCTGGTACTGCTTTAACGACTCCATTGCATTTGTTTGTGCTGCTAGTGATTCCTGTTGAGCTTGTTCCCGTAAGCGTCTCTCGTTGTTCATTTGATTGGCTAGAGCGATGGATAAGAGAACAACTTCAATAGCAGATCCTATTTGTGCGGCGTTTTGGGTTAGAAGATTATTGGGAACTAAGCCAAATTTGTTGAGGGCTAACACTACTCCACCCCCCAACAAAAAGCTCCATGCCATGATGTAATATTTGACTGCATGATAACGATCTTTCCAACGGATCAGGCCTGCTGCCATGCAAGTGAGTACACCAGTCATGGCAATAATAATCGTGGTTAAGATCCCATATCGATAGGGCACTAAGAATGCCAAAGCGATACAAAGATAGCCCCCATAGACGTGTGCTAGGAGAAATTTATTCAACAGTGGCCTGGTTTCAGGTACATGCAAAAAGGATCGAGTAAATAGCAGGCCGAAGATGATAATGCCGGCTAATGACACTACTAAACTCTGATCATTCCAAGAGGTTGCGTTAGGCCAGAAATACTTAAAGCTTAATCCATTGATACCAAACAGTAATGATGAGATGCTCAATACATAGATCACATAGTACAAAAAGTTTTTATCTCTGAGCACGAAGAACAGCATTAAGTTGTATAGCGCCATAATAATCATGGCACCGAAATAAACACCTCTAGAAATAAGGCGATCTTGGTCTCTTTCAACCAGTGATTCATGCTTCCATAGTTGTAATGGAATTTGCATTGAGCTGCTGGTTGCTATTTTTATATATACGCTAGTTTCTGCGTAAGGTTCCAGGTCAATTGAAACTAAGAAATGAGCATGATCAATAGGGCGACTCTCAAAAGGAAGTTGGTCGCCAAAACGGTAGTTTTGATTAGGCAGGCCATCTCTATAAACATGTACCTCAACATCATCCAATACAGGATATGCAATCTCCAATAAGCGTTGCATGTCCTCATTGTTTTGATTAATTAACTTAAAGTGAATCCAATAAGTTGAGGCAGTGTAGCCAAAGCTCAATGTGCCGTTTTCACTTTGCTTCCAAGCATCGAAATCGGGATTGGCAATGTCTTCTATTGATAAGCTGTTGTCGGCATCCTCGACGTAATACGCTTGTGACTCTAATTCGTAGAGTGGGGTCTCTTTGTCAACAACGATACCCACCGCTGCTTGGGCAAAACTGGCCAAGGTGAGCAGTGTCCAAAGGGTCAGCACTTTGATGAGTGTGACAGGGGCTGTGAAGCGAGCTGTGCCTAGCAAGAGGATCTTCGGCATTGCCTACAACAAGTTCCTAAACGGTGGTTCCATAACATTCAGTATAGGATGCGTTTTTTATCTGCATCGAGTTTTTAATAGGCTTAGATTTTTTGACTGGTTTAACCAATTATCGGCGATTGGTATGCGGTTAGGGCCTAAGCAGCTAAGGTAAAGAATCCGTTGGTTAGCCGGTTTAAGTCTAAACTTAAATAATAGGTTTCAGACTAATTGAGGGTTGGGATTTGGTAGTACCCCATCAGCAACAAGCCGACGCATATCCGGCACCCATCGAGACTGCGCGAGAACTCAAGCGGCATAGTGGCTCCAATTATCAATTTGTTCCCAAGCATTTGGGTGAGTTGTTGGTGGAGGCCAGTGTCATCACGCCAGTAAAGCTTAAAGATGCACTTATCCAGCAGTCCAAATCCAACGGCATGCGCCTGGGTGATGTGCTTGAGCAAATGGGGCTGGTGACCCGCGAGCAAATTGACTTAGCGCTTTGCAAGCGCTTTGGTGTGCCCTTTATCAAGCTCAATAACTTTGATGTTGATCTCGAAGCAGTGAAACTATTGCCAGCACATATAGCTC
>JAKSAW010000052.1 GCA_022361455.1 Pseudomonadales bacterium
GCAAGCGCCGCCCCGCCTCCATCGATCCTGCGGGACCGCCAAAGCAGGAAGGGCGAAACGAAAGCGAAAAAAGGGCCCACAACAAGTGGTTTCGGAGCTTCAAGAGGCGGCAAGAGCGCATCGCCGAGCCAAGAAGCGAAGGACTCGCGCGGAGTAGCGGCTGGGACAAGTGAAGGATCAGCAGATTCGAGCCAGCGAGACGAAGCGATTGGCTGAAGACTCAGTGCTGCAAGTGGACAAGTGTGCAGGGAAGTTCCCTCAGACGACCGAAGCCCGTCTACGCCAACGATTTTGGATTTTCGTTGCTGGGCAAACAGGTTGGCGCTAGGCAAAAGAGTGCAACTAGGTAGCTGATAGGTCTACGGACGCCTGTGGTCTAGGTGCCTGTGCCGGTGGAGTCTTTAGGGCCGGTCAGGACTAGCTAGGCAGAAAAAGACTCCCCTGAAAGCGGAGTCTCAGGCGAGAAACGGCAGGTTACCCGGAAAGGGGGCAGCGGGTAGCGTGTGCAGACGACGCGGGAACCGAAAGGTGACCGTTAGAGCTGTAGAAAGCACGCTGTGACCACGTAGCCCGTCTGGAAGGGAACCTCGCTCTCGGGTCGGAGTAGCTTACCGTCCAAAAGGTTCCAATAGGGAGCTAAGACGAGCTTAGTAGGTTTTTGGGATTTTTGCACTCCGGGGGACGTGAGGGAGTTGGGGCGCCGTGAATAGAACCCAGGGTCTTGGTGGGAGTCGTCCCCACCGCCTGGTAGTCCTGGGCAGAATTTTCTGCACAGGGCTGACTACATAGAGAGGGAGAAGGTGACCCCAACAGAAACGAGCACACAAGACTTCGGGTGAAGAGAGAGAAGAAGATTACCCAGGTCCAAGGCCAAGCAGTTGAGTTCTTCATTGTCTACGTGCCGTCAGGGTACCCCAAGTACGCGCAGTGATACACTCCCGTGTAAGCGAAGCCATGTCGCAGGAAGGACAAGATATGGAGATACACACGGGCAGTGAAAGTGGCAGCAC
>JAKSAW010000051.1 GCA_022361455.1 Pseudomonadales bacterium
TAACGAACCTGGCCTCACCATATGCAGACCACCAACAATAATGCGATCTTCTGCGGTTAATCCTTCTCGAATCACTTGTTTACCATCGTCCGTTAACGTACCTAATTTCACATATTTACGGATAGCTTTATTATTTTCATCCAGGGAATAAACATATTTATGGACTAGCTCCGTGCCGATCACATTTTCGGGCACCAGTATTTTTTCTCCCGCTGCGCCCATAGCAACTCGCATACGGCCAAACATGCCTGGCTCAAATAACTGATCATCATTATTAAACAGTGCATGAAGTTGAATAGTGCCAGTGTCTTGCGCTAATTCATTATCCGTAAAGTTAATCGTTCCCTGGTGAATAAATGCATCTTCATCCTGTAATTTCACATGAACAGGAAATCCCATACCACGATGAGACTGGGTTAATCCTCTTTGACGCATTCTGATGTAATTCAACAAATCCGTTTCACTGGCTTCGAAATGAAACTCGATGGGTGAAATACTTACAATGGTGGTCAGTAAGGTCGCATTTGAAGAGAGATTACCATTCACCACATTACCCACGTCGATACGCTGATCACTGACTCGACCAGTGATGGCTGCTTTAACTTCGGTAAATTCCAGATTCAACTTGGCCTCATCCAACGAAGCCTTTGCAATACGCTTTGCCTGTAAGCGCGCATCGTATTCTTCTTCCGAGATTAATCGACCTTTAAATAACTTTTTAATACGCCTGTATTCGTTGTGGGCAGATTCATAGCGAGCTTTGGCACCGTCTAAAGCAATCTGAAAGGGGCGTTTATCAATAACAAATAACACATCGCCTTTGTTAACAACTTCCCCACCTTTAAATCTAACTTCATGCAAGTAACCACTGACTCGGGCCCTCACCTCTACCCGCTGGTAAGCCTGAAAACGGCCAGTAAATTCATTCCACTCTGTTAAGGTTCTTACTTCAGGCGTTTCAACCCGAACCGGTATGGCTTGCTCTGCTTGCTGCCCACTTTCGCCACCACCTGATTGCTGCTGTTTGCAACCAGACATTAACAACAATGCGGACATAAAAAATACAGAAACACACGCGCGTTTGAACAACATGGTAGATTCCAACAAAACCGAGACTTGATAAGCGTAGATGATATTAGGCCCCTGTATAGGGGCCCACTTTGTTTCAGATCAATCTTGAAGAGCTAGTTGTGCCAAATTAATTTCAACAACATCTCTCCACCAATAATTTGTCGATTTTGGCGCAGATAGAGCTACCTGCTCACCAATGATTGGGGTAACTAATCTCACCTTTGATTTCTTAGCTGCGGCAAGCGCACGCTCGTATGGCTCATACCAATCGTGTAACGCTAGGTCGAAGGTGCTGTTATGTACCGGCATCATCACTTTTCCCTTAAGATCGATATGCGCCTGCACACCCTGCTCCGGTAACATGTGGATTTGGCTCCACAAATTGTTATAAGCCCCTGTTTCAATAATCGTTAAATCAAACGGCCCAAATCGCTCACCAATTTCTTTAAAACCACCAAAGTATCCCGTATCACCACTGAAATAGATTTTACTGTCGTCAGATTCGATCACCCAGCTAGCCCAAAGCGTATGATCTCTGTCGAATAAACCCCGCCCGGAAAAGTGCTGCGCGGGAGTAGCCGTTAACTTAAAGTCACCAGCGGTTGTATCCTGCCACCAATTCAGTTCGGTGATCTTATTCGCATCAATTCCCCAACGTTGTAGATGTGTACCCACTCTTAGCGGCACCACATACTGTTCGACCTTGGCATCCAACAATAGCAGGGTATTTCTATCAAGGTGATCATAGTGGTCGTGACTAATAATCACGGCTTTCAACATAGGAATAGCTTCAATATCGATAGGCACTGGGTGAAAACGTTTGGGGCCCATCCATTGAATTGGTGATGCTCGATCCGAAAACACCGGATCAGTCAGTACGTACTCGCCGTTCATGCGAATTAAAACGGTTGAATGTCCCAAGCGGTAAACCGCGTCATCAGAATGGTTAGCCAATTGGTCTGCCGTAATCTCTCGTAACGGTAACGCATTCTTCGGAGCCGCTTCGTTGCGTTGATTGGTCACGTAAGCCTTTGTAATCGCAGCAATATTGCCCATATCAGAGCGGTATTGAATCTCAGTATTCTGGAATCGTTTCATATTGGTCAAAGTCTCCTGATTATCCATTAACACAACACATGCTGTTGGCAGCAAAACTAAACAAATTAGCAATAACCATCGGCGGGACATACCAACCTCTCTCTTGTAAACTACACTGTACAGTATACTTTAGGATTTCAAAAAGTAAACTAACCAGTGTAATATTACAGTTTTTCAAAATTGGAACAATTGAGAATACTAACTTGGAAACCAAACGTACACGCAGTGAAATAAAGCGGGAAGCGATACTCACCGCTGCCAAACAGGCCTTTTTAGAACTTGGCGTTCAGGGAACCAGCATGGATATGCTCGCCAACTTAGCCGAGGTATCCAAGCGCACTATCTACAATCACTTTGAAAGTAAAGAAGCCCTATTCATGGAGCTCATCACCGAGCTTTGGACTCACGCAAAACAAACGTCTGGTTTGACCTATGATCCGGATTCTCCCCTACAGCCACAGCTAGTGAAGCTGATCGACGCAGAAATAGAAACCATCAGCAGCGATGAATATATGGAATTAAATCGTGTTGCTTTTGGGCATTTCTTCTTCCACCCGGAAGTGCTAAAGAAAGAAGTTGAAAGGCTGACATCGTTCGAATCCGCCATCATGCTTTGGATTAAAGATGCGTTAGCCGATGGCCGCTTAAAAGAGCTTGAACCGGAAGTGGCAACAGAACAAATCCATAGTTTGATTAAAGGTCGATGCTTTTGGTGTCAGCTACTTCAAATTGATCCCATCTTAAATGCTGATGAGCGGCATGAATTGGCTACTCAAACAGCAGAAATGTTTTTGTGTCGCTACGAAGGTTAATAGCGTTACTGCTGACTTATTACAAAACCTTAGACAGCCCCTCAACTGGGGGGCAGAGATATCAGTAATTCCTTTGATAGAGTCGCAGCTGTTGTTATGCAGCTTTAATCGTGTACCTCTAGTTGCTTAGTCAATCGCTCTGTGCAATCACATTCAAAGGAACACCGTTATGGATTACGTTAGGAACAATTTAGCAACACCCACGCTTAGTAGGATCAAATTAACAAGAAGCTTTTTCTTAATAGTTATGGCAGTTGTTTTATCGGGCTGCGGAGCCTCTGGTATATTAAAAGCCAATCTCGATAATTACCCATCCGGAACAAGTTTAGATTTATTAGCAAGTCAATCAATACCTGGTGCGCCTGACGGTGACATGACGCTGTTTGTCGTACCCAACGTTTTTGTCACTGACACAGGAACGGATTTGATGACAGGAAATTCCCTGCAAATCAACGGGCGTGTTAACTACACCACAGCCGATCATGAAGATCCATCTAGGTACCAAATTTACTGGCGAGGAGTTAGAAACAACTACTTATCAGAAGATAGTTACATTCGTTTATTGGATGATAGCGGTGATCCGGCAATGAATATCCGATTTAGTGGTGGCCAGATATTTGTGGAAACTGGCGAGCATATATCACTACCAATTCCTCGTTACAGCCGGATTGGAGTACACGAAATATCAATCACAATCAATATGTCTGGGGCTCCAAACGTTGAAGTGGAGATAATTGAAGATGGAACAACGATATTCAATAGCCCTGCCAGTGGCTTAGATCTAATCGATAATTCATTTTCAGATCTAACGACAGTTCAATTTGAATCTTACAACACCAATTATTTTATGCAGGATTTGATAGTTACCGCGCACGAGTAAATATACTTACATTTTTTATATTCAGCGATTTCACAATAAAAGCTTACTTGAAAAATCGAGCTGATTTATTCAAGTAAGCTTTACTTCGCTACCTAATGCTTACGCAATGAACTGTTTAAACTTTTTGTATCAAAACACCTTTATAGATAAAGCGTTTCTTAAAACTAACTTCTCTCATCATAGGCTTTTCTTGAACGCCTAATTTCATCATGGTGGTCATCCGCCCAAGAAACCAACTTATATAAAGGCTTGACTAAATCCCTACCCATTTTGGTTAGCTCATATTCCACCTTTACTGGCACTTCCGGGTAAACCGTTCGATTCACATACCCTTCTCTTTCCAAGTCACGCAATGTTTGCGTCAGCATGCGCTGCGAAACACCTACCACTCTGGACTTTAAAGAGTTGAACCGATCCGGGCCGTCCACTAGTGCGAATAAAATCAACACTGACCATTTGTCGCCAATTTGTGCCACCACATTACGAATAGGACAGTCCTCATTGTTAAGGAAAACCCGCTTTTCCGCTTTTTCGTTTGCCGTAACCTTAGTTTGCTCGTTGCTTTTCTTTACCACGTGACCACCCTCTAGCCCGCTGATTCCCATGGGTTACCAAAAAGTGCCTTAACGACATTTTAGTACCTTCTTGTTATCTAGGTTACTATTTAATACTATGGTGTGCAAATGATACTTAACTAACACCACCAAACCTGAGAGGAACAAATTATGTGGAAAATCATTGCAACGACCCTATTGATATTAGTTAGCACAACTACCTTAGCGAAAGATGCAGACAAACTAGTTATCGACCTGCAATCATTACAAAAACCTGGCTGGACAGAACAAGAACTGGCAAACGCGACCCTAATTACCGATTTTGTTCAGAACCTAATGAACAATCACAATTTCGACTACGTGTTAAAGAACTACAACGATAGCGCCTATGTTCAACACAACCGCAACTTGCCAGACAAAATCTCTGGCTTAGTGGGCTTTTTGAAAGAATTTGTTGAGGACTACCCAGACTACACCTATGACGTAAAACACATCTATGTTGATGGCGACTATGTGATTTTTCACTCACATGCCACCCTAAAAAAAGAAGATAGGGGCAACGATAAGAAAGGCATGAATATTATAGATACCTGGCGCCTAGAAGATGGAAGAATCGTTGAGCACTGGGACTCAATTCAAGCGCTAGACACCTTTATGCGATTTTATTCGCTACTTAGCGGCGGCAATATTCAAAATGCCAATGGCGTGTTCTAGTTTAAACATTGATGGGATGGATTTGGCACCCTTAAGCAGATCGGTGATGTTGGTAGATTCGATCACGCCATTCGATAAGGTCCGGGAACTGTTCTATCAGCATGTCGTCGGTCCAACACTCTCTGGTACCGCTATCCAGGGGAATGTATTTATCCGCCACAGGTTTCACTGGCTGAAGGGTAACGGCCATGGCGATATCGGCATAACTAAATTCGCCCAGTAAGTAATCGCCATCCGCTTGATTAAGGGCTTTGCGCAAAGTCTCAAAGCCTTCAATCACCACCTGTTCAGTATCCTCCTCGGATAACGGGTACTTACGATCGATATAGCTAATGGCCATTTTTGAAACACTGGTCAAATGGGGGCGCAAAGCCTCAGGCACCAACGGAGGGAGATTGCTTTCCAGCAACGTCTGGTTAGTCTTCATGGCGGGCAAGGCGCGCTTTCGCAGGATATTCATCATCCGATTGCTCAAGTCGTTCCAATATTGAATCTCAGTGAGTTTATCTTGGGGGAACAAATCTACATTGGCGTTTTTGTTATGATCCGCTGCATAGCTCGCAATACTGTATGAATCATCCATTACTTGTGCACCGCACGCTGCAATGGGCAGAGAAAACTTACGCAGGGGATTAAAATTGCCCGCAAGTTGGCGTGCACGCAAATTGGACACCATTGGAACATGCTCAATCAACTGATAACCCAAGCCCGCCACATCCAGCGCCCAGCGGGCCTTCTCCGACCAGGGAGATGGTGGAAAAATCATGAGTTTCAGTGTTGATTCAGTCGCCATATTGATTGCCTTAAACAGTGTGGTTTAGCGAAAATCATACCGGCAGCCGCTTACGACCACCTTAACATTTGTTAAGGTTACGTTTTGCTCTGCTCAGGGATTCAGGTGCCATCCCCAAATAAGAGGCCACATGAACCGCCGGCGTGCGCTCAACGATCTTGGGATCCATCCTTTCCTGAAAAGCCCGCAGCCGTTCTTCGGCCGACTTGTACTGAATAGTGATCAAACGACGCTCCATGGAAAGATAATGCTGCTCGGCGGTTTGTAATGGCAACGCCTGTAACGCTGGGAAACTCTCCAATAGTTGAGCAAAACGCTGCCGCGAAATCATAAAACCCTCGCAAGGCTCAATAGCTTGCACGTATTCCTCAGTTTTTATTTGTTGAATATAGCTAGAGTAAGCGATCACAGCGCTCGGTTCACACAACAAACGAAGATTGATTTCTTTGTCATCGTAGATATAAAAACAGCGAACTAAACCTTGGGTAAGAATATAGGCTTCATTGCATACTTCAGCAGGGGTAAAGATGTATTCATTTTTTTCAAAACGCCTTTCGATGAAGCTGTTAGTCAGAGCTTGTTTAGTCGCCTCATCTAACTCAACGTAGCTTTGAATAATGTCGAATAGGGCCTGCATGTTAGTTTAAACCTTCTGTGCTTATTCTAAGGGACGCATTCAAGACTGATGTCGTATTCTTTCTTTGAAAAATCCGCTTTTAGCTGGGTATCTTAAATGAGCTGCGCCTCATCTAGAGCTTAGCATATTGGGGTATGGATCTTGGAGCTACATTCAAAAGATCATGAGCTCAGAAGATTTTACTGGTGAATTATCATTGAGTTTTATGAAAGCCCGACAACTCGGGCTTTCATAAGGTGGGCATTAAAATTCAGTCTGGATGCTATTTTTGTCGTACTTCGCAACATATAAAGGCGTACCGCTACTTTGATAGCGAGAACTCGCAACAAACATCCCAGATTCATTCACAGTCATGCCGTCCAAGCCTTCAGATGCGGGGATAGCCGTTGTCCTAAATAGCAGGTTCCCATTGGTATCGTATTTCGCGCCGATGCCGGTACCATAAATATAAACACCGTCACCATCGAGAATGAGCTGAGTCGCAATGTCATCAGCACTCCCCTTGCTCCACACTCTAAATCCATTATCCGTTCTCAATTTATAGAGTAAGCGACCTTGTTGATGGGAATTTAAAACATATAAGAACCCATCATCTGACAGTTTCATATCAGGAATTCCTGTACCACCGTCGCCATTCAAATAACCACTAAGCATGCGCTCCCATTGAGTGGAACCATCTTCTAGATCCAACTTTACAACCTTAGTGCGATTCGACCGTGAGTTAAGTTGGTTCATCATGTAAAGATCGCCATCTGCCGTAAGGATGGTCTTAGAGGGAACTAAATAGCGAGCAGGGCCATCAGGGTTATAATGCCATTGCAGCCATTCCTGTTCGCCATTAGCATTCAGTTTAAACATGGCTTGTGGGCCATTAAGATAGATCGCACCTTCAGAATCAACAGCAATACTTGAGCCCGAAAAGTTTTCTGGATGACTGAATTCGTTAACGGTATTGCCATCGCTATCAAGAACAAGTGTCGCGGCCCCACTGATGTACAGCAAGTCATTAACAGCTAACACATCGCGTACCAAGCCGATATTATTAGCATCACTTTCATTATCAAAGAAACGTTGCCAAACAAACTCACCATCATCACCAATCTTTACGATGAACGAGCCATTCTTAACTGTACCTTCTGGGCTTCCTAGTGGTTTATATCCATAAATACCCATGGCATAGATTGCGCCATTACTATCTTGCCTAGATTCATATAAAAACTGGGAACTAACGACTTCAGCCTGCGGTATGTTCAGTTCGACAGGACGATCCCAAAGCACCAAGCCGTTTAAATCTAGTTTAGTGATACTAGCTACACCGAAATTGCTAGTAAGCGCTACAAGATGATTATCATTAGTCGTATACAAACCGCGTAAGAAATGTGAGCTAGCGGCATTGGGATTATGGGTGACTTCCCATTCAGGTGCGATACCTACTTTCTTACAGCCACCGATAAAGAGAAGAAACACACTGACAATTGAAAAGAAAACAAAGGAAGAGATTTTGTGCATCGCGATAATCCTAACGTCCATTTAAGAAGGCGGGAGACTATCACGAAGTCTGTTAAGGCCATTACCGGCGATGTGTGTATTTTTGTTTTCGTTTGTTAAATATATATTTTCAAAAATGAATCATGGAGTAAGCGGGTAGGAAAAATTTGTGACAAGCAGTGCGTTAGACTCTTTTTTATTAATCTAATTGGTAATGCAAACTTAATCTTTAGTTACTATGCCAATATCATCTTGCTAATCGAACACATAGCAAAATATGTAGTGCATGTCTTTTATCGGCACCTACAATTTATCACCGAATAGAAACACGCTAAAAGCTAACCAAGACACAAACAGCAAACTCCATGGAAGCCAGTGTTGCCTATAGCGAACAACTTCATTTATTTGCACCTCAAGTTCCCGAGGTGCACTTTTTGCATTTTTGAGCTTTTTATCTAGTTCACGGGCTTTAGACTTTTGCTGCTTTTTGTAGTGATCGATTCCCTTTTGTATACCCTGGGCGATCAACTTCGTTTGTTCCTTCGTTTGGCCAGGACGCTGGGTAGCTTTTGCTGCGGCCATTGCCTCTTCTTTTGTCTCTTCTGAGACCTTGCTTCGATTCTTAGAATATTTAGGCATTTTTCAAATGTTCTATCAGCATTACTGAGTTTCAATTACTTCTGTAACGAGTTGATTCGTCACTTCAGTGAGTGTTAACGGAGATGAGCGATTAAAGTAAACCAAATAGTTACCCTCATCATCGGCCGGATAGCCAGGCATGTCAAAGGGAAGCCAGTGCCATAACTCATATAGAACCTCTTTGCCTTTGATGGCAATAGGTTCCGAATTATAGTTACTTGCGATAATTCGATCGCTTTCAAGGATCGAAGGATCTATGACTATTCTTTTGCCATTATGAGTGAAGTAGTCGTAGATCCACGAGCCCCAACAATGGTAACCATCGATATCCGATTTAGCGCAATTTAATCCTTTTATATTAACCAGATCGACAATATTACCAGGCATTTCGGGCACTTCAGTCTGACCGCTGGAATTATCACCCCAACATTGAACACCATTGTCGTCGAGCATGCACATATGCTGTGGTCCGCTTACGATTTTCCTTGGATTTGACGCCAAAGGTATGGTTGGAAATGGCAATGCATTTTCATCCACTCTTTCAACACCAAGTGGGAAATACTGACCGTCACAATGCACCTCATTACTATCGATCAAACAGATCGCATTAACACTAAAAGCCATTTGAGTAATATTCTCAAGATGAGAAAGGCTGCTAAAGTAGCGCTCCCACATTTCCGACGTTATGCGAGAATCAAAGGGATAATTCAGACTTGGGTTTTGATCTTCGATAAACGTAAATTGCCCATCAATCACACCAGCTGGTTTTACTGGATCGAACAGCGTGACGTTCGCGAAATGCTCAGCAAGAACGGTCTCGTTAAACACCCTTTGCTCGGCCCCACCAAAACAAATGGGTGCTTGCTCTGCGAGCATACAAATTTGCGCACCATCACTGGTTAACGATGTCGCTATTTTTGCCGTTTCCGGTGCACTTATTAGTGGATCTGAAGAGTAATCCCAACAGGAAATGCCGGTTGTATGTTCAATACAGGTTTGGTACATGCTGGATGCGGCAGAAAGAACTTCGACGGTGTCGCTAAAATGCGCGGTCACACTCACATTGGAATTTCCCATGGTAATTTCACAGGTGTTTTGAGACCCTTCACATGCACCCTCCCAACCAATGAAACGATAGCCTTCTATAGGGGTAGCCGTCAGGATAACGATTTCAGTGCCGTATTCGGCGGAACAAATTTCTCCGCAATTGATTTTTTCGTCTGCGGAGATTACAACACCACCACCCTCGTTGGTGACGGTAAGATTACAGGCGGCAAGTAAACTGGTTAAAATGAGAGCGGTCAATGTTTTATAAAAACGATTCGTCATGAAGAATCCTTTCTTGGTTTAATGAAACACTAAGACGATGAAATAATGGAGGTGAGGTAAGATATCAAAGGGATACCCTATCGACAATGCATTCTACTTAGAACCAGTAAATTAAGGCACATACGAAGCGATTCCTACAGAGCTCAATTTCCCTATGAAGCTCAGCAGGAATCTCAATAAAACTTTTCTGAAAAATCTAAATAAAAACTACAGTTGAATTTTCGCAACCGCAACGGCTCGGGCCGTGCCGCTTGATTGAACGGATTTTGTATAGCCAAAGTACACGTCATTGCCGTCAACCCACAAACCACTACTCAAACTACTGGCTGATGTTCTATCACCAAAGCGATACTGCACACGTGAAGAACTATCCAAAACATCTAGCTGTCCGTGTCCAGCCATAACAATATCGGCCTGTTAGATATCGAGGGTGGGGAGAGCCTTATGGCTTTCCTGTCGACTCCCTCTCCTTCTTGTCTCTTAAGTCAAAGTCCAACCGATAGCCTTTAAAAGTCTTGTCA
>JAKSAW010000050.1 GCA_022361455.1 Pseudomonadales bacterium
ATGGGTGCAATCATGGCCTATGGGGCCTACATGAATCGTAATGAATCTTTGGGCAGAACAGTGGTCACCATCGGTATTTTAGATACCGGTGTCGCAATGATTGCTGGCTTGATCATTTTCTCCATTGTATTCGCTAACGATTTAGATCCTGCCGCAGGCCCTTCCTTAATGTTCCAAACTTTGCCGGTGGCGTTTAGCAAAATGCCTGGTGGCATCGTTTTGGGTGGAGTCTTTTTTGTGCTGATTGTCTTTGCGGCTTGGAGTTCTGCCATTTCCCTAGCAGAACCCACAGTGGCTTGGGCGGTTGAGTCCACCAATTTAAATCGCTTGAGTGCGACTTTATTAGTGTGTGTGCCCACTTGGTTATTGGGGATGGCCTGTGCGTTATCACTTAATGAGTGGTCGCACTTTACGATACTCGGTTCCGGTATCTTAGATTTCCTCGACAAGCTCACTACTAACGTGATGCTACCGCTAGGAGGGTTGCTGATCGCAATCTTTGCGGGCTGGATTATGCGCCGATCTATCGTAACCAAAGAAGTTAAAATGAAAAACTTCACGCTCTTTAATGTGTGGGTGGTGATGGTTCGAATCGTTGCTCCTATCGGTATTGCCATTGTTATGTATAACTCCTTATCGGGTTGGTTCAGCGAGATTACTGCAGAAGATGAAGCGCAAGCGGTTGTTACCCCTGTTGAAGTAAGAGAGGTTAGCTAATGGCGGATAATATTCGCGTGGAAGTGGCTTATGCTTTGCCAGAACATCAGGAATTAATTGCTTTGGATGTGCCTGAGGGCACGACTATGTTTGACGCTGCGGTGCAATCCGGTATCGCACACAAGTTCGATGGGTTGGATTTAGAAAATGCTGAAATGGGTATTTTCGGTAAGGCAGAAAGAAAACCTAAAGAGAGAGCTTTGCAGGCTGGGGATCGAGTTGAGATCTACCGGCCACTAATCGCGGATCCCAAGGAAGTGCGCAAGCGCAGAGCGGAAGAGGCCAAAAAGCGCCGCGACGACAGTTAAGCGGTTCTATTTGCGCTCTTCAATAACGCCTTCTTGAAGTTCTTTGCGAACGGCTTCTGGATCTTTCAGCTCATCATTGTCGATGCGCTGTAAGCGATCACCTTCAAAGTAAAGCGTCAGCTGGTTTTCCACAAAGGTGCCGCGGCCTGTTTCATAGTTGTAAATATAATCCCAGCGGTTGGGGCTGAATGGGTCTTTTATCATGGCACTACCCATGACGTATTCCACTTGGCGCTTAGTCATACCGACTGTAAGTTTTTCAATCATATCGGTGGTAATGATATTGCCTTGGCCAATATCGATCCGAAACACCCCAGGAAAGCGCAAGCCGCTGCAGCCGGCCGCTAAAACAGTGCAAATGCCCAAAATTAGTAGGGATTGTAAGGGTTTAAAAAGGCGGTGGAATCTTTGCATCTGTCTTGGAAATCCTCTATCGTTCGCAAGCTGGGCATAATACATGGATCTATGGTTGAGCACCAACGCTAGCCGTCAATGAATTGATGGATGCAAGCCGCCGATATCCTTAGATCATGGCCACATAATTGACATATTTAGAGTGCACATCAGGTAGACAGTTCCATGCCGATTGATAATCAAGAATTAAGAAAAGTAGGTCTTAAGGTTACTTTACCTCGACTCAAGATTTTACAAATCCTTGAGGAATCTTCAGAGCGTCATATGAGTGCTGAAGATGTTTATAAAGCCTTGATGGAAGCTGGTGAAGACGTGGGGCTTGCCACTGTTTATAGGGTTCTCACTCAGTTTGAAACGGCTGGCTTAGTAATGCGCCACAACTTTGATGGTGGCCATGCGGTATTTGAATTGGCCAGTGGAGAGCATCATGATCACATGGTATGCATGGAAACAGGTGATGTGATTGAATTTCACGATGACGCGATCGAGGCACGTCAGCGAGAAATTGTAGAAGCTAAGGGTTATGAGCTAGTGGATCACAGCTTGGTTCTATACGTAAAGCCCAAAAAATAGCAGTTTCGTCAGCCTTATTTTAGAAGCAGAAAGCCAGCTAAATCAGCTGGCTTTCTGCTATTAGTTCTTCAGCATGAGCTTTGGTTTGATCGGTAATGGTCAAGCCGCCCAGCATTCTTGCGATCTCTAGTACTTTTTCATCTTGCTCAAGCACAGCAATATCGGTGAAGGTGTTCTTCTTCTTGGTTTGCTTATTTACATGCAGATGGTGGTGACCTTGAGCTGCCACTTGCGGTTGGTGGGTAACGCAGATCACTTGGTTGTCGTTACCTAAGGCGCGCAGCAATTGACCTACCACTTGAGCGGTTCCGCCGCCGATACCGACATCAACTTCGTCGAACATTAGCGTTGCCACGTTGGTTTTTGCCGCACAAGCCACTTGAATCGATAGGCTGATTCGCGACAACTCGCCGCCTGAAGCCACCTTAGCTAAAGGTTTGGCTGGTTGGCCAGGGTTGGTTTGCACAATAAACTCGATTTGCTCCATGCCTTTCGCAGAGTATTGGTTTTCATCCAATGGTTGTAACTGGATTTCAAATTCTGCTCCTGGCATGCCCAGTGATTTGATCTGATCAGAAATAATCTTGCTCAGTTTTTTTCCTTGCTTGGCGCGTGCAGAAGAGAGTTTCTTTGCAGCTTCAAGATAATCAGCTTTGAGCGCAGCGGCCTCTTTTTCCAGCTGGTCTAGTTTTTCTTCACCACCATCGATTTGATCCAGTTCCTGTTGCATCTCTTGGTGGAATTCTGGAATGGAGTAAGGATCTATGCGATGTTTTCTTGCCAGCTGATAGGCGGCTGATAAACGTTGATCAATTTCCTGATATTGGGCGGGATCGATATCCAAGCTGCTTAAATAGCTAGAAAGACTATCACTGGCTTCCTGCAATTGAATGGCTGCAGTATCCACCATTTCAGTAATTTCGCTGAGTTTGGGATCGTCTTTCGCCATGTCTTGAAGTAGGCCTAACACTTTGTTGGTCTGTTGATAGGCGGAATGATCGTCTTCCATGAGTCCTGTCGCGGCTTGTTGGCCTAAGGACAGTAATTGGTCAACGTTGGCGAGCTTTTTATGTTTTTGTTCCAGCGACTGGTATTCGTTTTCCTGAAGATTCAGTTGATCAAACTCTTGTAGCTGAAACTTGAGCAAGTCGGCGCGATCGGAGAGCTCGCGGGCGTTGTCCCGATGAGTCTCGTAAAGCTTTTGCGCCTTTTGCCATGCGCGATAGGTGTCGCCAACTTCTGCTAATGAGTTTTTAAGGTTGCCAAACTGGTCCAATAAATTTCGATGGGTTTCTTTCTTTAGCAGGGACTGGTGTTCGTGCTGGCCATGTATGTTTACTAGTAAGCTACCCAGCTCTTTCATGGCGGTTAGTGGTTGCGGACTGCCGTTTACATAGGCTTTTGAGCGCCCATCGGCATTTACTACCCGGCGTAGAATGCATTCTTCTTGAGCGTCTAGGTCTCGCTCTGCCAGCCAGCTTTGCGCTGCTGGGTTTTGGCTGATATCAAAAGAAGCATGAATATCTGCTTTTGGCGCGCCGTGTCTGACCATGCCGGAATCTGCGCGATCACCCAGCGTTAGCCCAAGCGCATCTAGCATAATGGATTTACCGGCGCCGGTTTCTCCGGTGATCACGGTTAGCTTATTGGGGACATCCAGTTCGAGTTCGTCAACTATCGCAAATTGATTAATCTTGATGTGGGTTAGCATATTCGCTGCGTCTATTGGTTATCAGTGGTTGGCTAGCTGGTTATTTAGACAGTCCGTTGTAAATCTTCGCTGATAATAGGCTAGTTTAATTCAAATCGCTACGGTCTCGCTGGCCTAGAATTCATAAACTCTTTAGGCGTTAGGGGGTGTCAAACCCTTGAAAATGATAAATAATTCCCTCATTAATGTAATTAAAGCCATTGAGCCGATTTGGCGCGTTAGAAAACATGGGTAGAACTAGTCAAGCAGACCAGCGAGTAGCAGAAGTGCTGCGGGTCCTGGTGGAAAAATACATTGAGGATGGCCAACCAGTTGGCTCCAAAATGATCGCTCAGGCGTTATCCACGCCCGTGAGCGCTGCGACTGTGCGCAATGTGATGGCACTGCTTGAGGATCGTGGCTTGATTGTTTCCCCTCATACCTCTGCTGGCCGCGTGCCGACGGAGTTGGGTTATCGCATGTTTGTAGACGGCCTTATAAAGATGGCGCCGATTGCTGAAGCTGCGGCTGACCAGCTTCGGGAAAAGTTGCATCCGGAGAAAACTTCGGCAGAGCTCGTTGAAGCGGCATCGCAAGTTTTATCGGACTTAACCTCAATGGCCTGCGTGGTGATTGCGCCGACAGCGGGCAAATCCACTCTGAAGCATATTGAGTTTCTGCCTTTGGACGGTAACCGGGTGCTGGTGGTGTTGGTCATGAACGAAGACGAGGTTCAAAACCGTATTGTTCAAGTAGATCGGGAATACAGCAAGGCTGAGCTGCAACAAGCATCTAATTTCATTAATCAGCAGTTTATTGGTCGGGATTTAAAGCAGATTCGCGATGATTTACTGGTGCAGCTAAAAGATCATCGAGAACAGCTTGATAATCTAATGCAGACCACCATTGATCTGGCATCGAAGGCATTAAAGCCGGAGGATCGAGCCCCCAATTATGTGGTGTCTGGGCAATCAAATTTGCTCTACATTGCGGACGAAAAAGGCGGTGTCGACCGTCTCAAACAGCTTTTCGATAGTTTTCAAGAAAAGCGCGATTTGCTGGGATTAATGGATCGTTGCATACATGCTGATGGTGTGCAGATTTTTATTGGTCAGGAATCGGGCTATCAGTTGTTCGATGATTGCAGTTTGATCGCATCCCCCTATAAATCGACCCAAAGCGAGCTGCTGGGCATGCTGGCGGTGATTGGGCCTACCCGAATGCCCTATCAGCAGGTGGTCCCGGCCGTAGATATGACCGCAAAAATTTTGGGTGCAGCCTTGAAATCCACATCTTAGCCCCCATAAAGCATCCCATCTTTATTTGCCCGCCTTAGATATCGGTGTGCGCAGCAATATGACGATTGTAATTTTGGAGTTATTTAAATGAGTGAAGAAGAGATGAAGCAAGCCGAAGAGCAGGCATCTCAAGAGTCCGTTGAGCAAGATCACGAACTAGTGGCGGAGCAGCAGGAAGAAGCTGTGGATGCCGGCCATGAAGTGGAGGAGTCTTCGGATCAGCCTTCAGTGGCCGAGCTCATGAAAAAACTAGAAGAAGCGAATCAAGTCATCGCTGATCAAAAGGATGCGGTGTTGCGAGCGGCTGCTGAAGAGCAAAACGTGCGCCGCAGAGCAGAGCGCGATGTGGAAAACGCCCACAAATTTGCGCTGGAAAAGTTCTCGAATGATTTGTTGCCAGTGGTGGATACGCTTGAGCGCGCGTTAGATGCGGCTCAGGGTGACGAAGAGGCGATTAAAGCTACCCGGGAAGGCGTGGAGTTAACCCTAAAAATGCTCATGGATGCACTGAAGAAGCATGGCGTTGAGCAGCTAGATCCTGTTGGCGAGCCTTTTAATCCGCAAGAACATGAAGCGATGTCCATGCAGCCCAACCCTGATATGGATCCTAATACGGTGATGGCGGTATTGCAGAAAGGTTTCTCATTGAATGGCCGTTTGGTGCGCCCTGCCATGGTGATTGTGTCAAAAGCGCCATAGGCGGCCGAAAAAACTTGCTAAACATGCTTGAAAACGCCATCTAGGCCCCAATTAACATTGCCAAGCAGACAAGTTTTTCAATTTAACGAAGCAGTTTTTAAATTTTAATGTATGAAAACCGGTTAGGCGCAGCCAGCCTAGCCAATTAAGAGGTGGAGAAATATGGGCAAGATTATCGGTATCGACTTAGGAACAACTAACTCCTGTGTCTCAGTTTTGGAGGGCGATGCTCCTCGCGTTATCGAAAACGCTGAAGGTGATCGCACCACCCCATCCATTGTTGCTTTTAATGAAGATGGCGAGATCTTAGTAGGTCAGCCAGCTAAGCGTCAGGCAGTCACCAACCCAGACAACACTATCTTTGCAGCGAAGCGTCTCATTGGTCGCAAGTTCTCTGACAAAGAAGTTCAAAACGACATCAAGCGCGTACCTTTCAAAATCACCAAAGCAGACAGCGGCGATGCATGGGTAGACGTACGTGGCAATAGCATGGCGCCACCGCAAATTTCTGCAGAAGTTCTTAAGAAAATGAAGAAGACTGCGGAAGACTATTTAGGTGAAACGATATCTGAAGCGGTTATCACTGTGCCTGCTTACTTTAACGATAGTCAGCGTCAAGCCACTAAAGATGCAGGTCGTATCGCAGGTTTAGACGTTAAGCGTATTATCAATGAACCAACAGCTGCTGCTCTTGCTTACGGTATGGACAAGAAACGCGGTGATTCGGTTATCGCGGTATACGACTTGGGTGGTGGTACATTTGACGTATCTATCATCGAGATCGCAGAAGTCGATGGTGAGCACCAGTTTGAAGTACTAGCTACAAACGGTGACACGCACCTTGGTGGTGAAGACTTCGACCTTCGCTTAATCGAATACTTAGTAGAAGAATTTAAGAAAGAAAGTGGTATTGATTTACACAACGATCCTTTAGCGCTGCAGCGTTTAAAAGAAGCTGCAGAGAAAGCCAAGATCGAGCTTTCCTCTAGTCAACAAACAGAAGTTAATCTTCCGTACGTAACTGCTGATGCTTCAGGTCCTAAGCACCTTAACATTAAGCTAACTCGTGCCAAGCTCGAAAGTCTTGTGGGTCAATTGGTTGAGCGCTCTATCGAGCCTTGTCGCGTGGCTCTAGATGACGCTGGTTTGAAAGCTTCAGAGATCAACGATGTGATCTTGGTAGGTGGTCAAACTCGTATGCCTCTAGTTCAAGAGAAGGTTAAAGAGTTCTTCGGTCAAGAAGCTCGTAAAGATGTTAACCCTGACGAAGCGGTTGCCATGGGTGCATCTATCCAAGGAGCGGTACTAGCTGGTGACGTTAAAGACGTACTTCTTCTAGACGTAACGCCACTAACACTTGGTATCGAGACTATGGGCGGTGTGATGACCCCATTGATCGAGAAGAACACCACGATTCCTACTAAGAAATCACAAATCTTCTCAACAGCAGACGACAACCAGTCCGCTGTAACTGTTCACGCATTACAAGGTGAGCGTAAGCAAGCAGGGCAAAACAAATCACTGGGTCGTTTTGACTTAACCGATATTCCACCAGCGCCGCGCGGTATGCCGCAGATCGAAGTAACCTTCGATTTGGATGCTAACGGTATCTTGAACGTATCTGCCAAAGATAAGGCGACTGGTAAAGAGCAGTCTATCGTTATCCAAGCCTCTGGCGGCTTATCGGATGATGAAATCGAGCAAATGGTTCGCGACGCTGAGTCTCACGCGGAAGAAGATCGTAAGTTTGAAGAGTTGGTGACAGCTCGCAACCAAGCAGACGGTATGATTCATGCGACTAAGAAGACCATCGAAGAAGCGGGCGATAAAGTAAGTGCTGAAGAAAAAGAAGCGATTGAAAAAGCGATTGCTGATTTAGAAGAAGCACTGAAGTCTGACAACAAAGATGAAATTGAAGCGAAGACTGCTGCTTTAACTGAAGCATCTTCTAGCGTTGCGCAAAAGCTTTACGCTGAACAGCAAGCTCAAGCAGGTGCTGCTGGTGCAGGCCCTGACATGGGTGGTGCTGGTCCAGAAGCTGGTGCAAGTGCAGAACAGCCTGCTGGCGAAGACGTGGTTGATGCAGAGTTCGAAGAAGTGGATGACGATAAGAAGTAATTTCACTTCTTGATTCGAGCAAAATGTAAGCGCGGGGGCATGCTCCCGCGTTTCTGTGAGAAGTAAGCGATTCAACAAAAGCTTAAAGCTTAAAATTCCAAATGTGAGTTAAGTAAATACACAGTGGTAGTTTTTTCACCACCGTCATACGGCTAAAAATTTATGTCGAAAAGAGACTTTTACGAAGTACTGGGTGTCGAAAAAGGCGCATCAGCCCAAGAGATCAAAAAGGCTTATCGTCGCTTGGCGATGAAGTATCACCCTGATCGAAATCCAGATGATGCTGAAGCCGAAGCAAAATTTAAGGAAGCCAGTGAAGCTTACGAAATTTTGTCGGATGATCAGAAAAAAGAAGCTTATGATCGCTTCGGTCATGCGGGTGTAGATCCGAATGCTGGTGGTGGTTTTGGCGGCGGCGGTGCTGGCCCAGACTTTGGTGATATTTTTGGTGATGTGTTCGGCGATATCTTCGGCCGGGGTGGTCGTGGTGGTGGGTCACGCAGTAATCGCGGTGCGGATCTTCGCTATACCTTAGAGCTGGATTTGGAAGATGCTGTTAAAGGCACCACGGTTGAAATTCGCGTACCCACCTTGGTGGAATGTAAAACTTGCGATGGCTCGGGTGCTAAGAAGGGTTCTTCGCCAGTCACTTGTACCACTTGTGGTGGTAGTGGTCAGATTCGTATGCAGCAGGGATTCTTTTCCGTGCAGCAAACTTGTCCTGCATGTCGAGGCAAAGGCAAAATCATCAAAGATCCTTGCGAAGATTGTCATGGCCAAGGTCGAGTTGAACAGCGTAAAACCCTATCAGTTAAAATTCCACCGGGTGTGGATACGGGCGACCGCATCCGTTTAGCTGGCGAAGGTGAGGCCGGTGCCAATGGTGGTCCAGCCGGTGACTTGTATGTGCAGGTGGCGGTAAAAGATCATTCTATTTTCCAGCGCGAAGGAAAGGACCTTTATACCGAAGTACCGATTAGCTTTGTGGATGCGGCGTTGGGCGGTGAGCTTGAAGTTCCCACTTTAGATGGTCGCGTGAAATTAAAGATTCCTACAGAAACTCAAACCGGTAAATTATTCCGATTGCGTGGTAAGGGTGTGACACCGGTGCGTGGTGGTAGCCCAGGTGATTTGTTGTGTCGTGTGATTTTGGAAACACCGGTTAATTTGAGTAAAGATCAGAAAGAATTGCTCAAGCAATTCCAAGAGAGCTTGGATGAGGCGCATCATCGACATGCACCGAAGAAGAATTCTTGGTTTGATGGGGTTAAAAAGTTCTTCGACGACATGCTATAAAAGCGATTCAGTAACTAATCTTTTGCACCCATGCGGCGTTAATTTCGTGCTCAATCGGTCATTTACATAAGTAAACTCCCTCTTTGTGCGCGAAATTGCCTTGCCTGGGCACAAAATCTTAGCCCCTGAATCGCTTTTATCATTATTGAATTAAGTTAAACAAGGAGCCCGTGGTGGCAGACGTAAGAGTAGCAGTGATCGGTGCGGCCGGTCGTATGGGGCGCGCCCTGGTTCAGGCGATAACTGAAGGCGAGGGTGTGACTTTAACGGCGGCGGTGGATCGTCCTGGTATTTCGTTAATTGGTGCGGATGCTGGTGAGTTAGCGGGTATTGGCAAGCTCGGTGTGGCGGTGGTTGATTCGCTGGAAAGCGTCGTGGATGATTTTGATGCGCTGATTGACTTTACGGCTCCTGAGGCCACAGTTTCTAATGCGCATTTTTGTGCGGCTAATGGCAAGAAAATGGCTATTGGCACCACCGGGCTTTCTGAAGAGCAGAAGCAGGAGTTGGCTGTTGCTGGTGAGAAAACCGCAATTGTGTTTGCGCCTAATATGAGTATGGGGGTGAACCTGTGCTTTAAGTTGCTAGAAGTGGCGGCGAAAGCGCTAGGCGATGAGGTGGATATTGAGGTGATTGAGGCTCATCACCGTCATAAAGTTGATGCGCCTTCCGGTACTGCTTTACGGATGGGTGAAGTGGTAGCCGATGCGCTTGATCGCGATTTGAATGAAGTGGCTGTATACGGTCGCGAAGGTCAAGAAGGTCCTCGAGATCGCAAGACGATTGGTTTTGAAACCATTCGTGCCGGCGATATTGTGGGTGAGCATACAGTAATGTTTGCTGCGGATGGTGAGCGAGTGGAGATTACTCATATTGCCACCTCCCGTATGAACTTTGCTCGAGGCGCGGTGCGTGCCTGTCGTTGGTTGGCGGGTCAGTCTGTCGGCTTGTTTGATATGCAGGATGTGCTCAAGCTTCGCTAATTTTTATCAGTGTAAATGACTAAGAAGCCTCGAGGGTGACAAATCCCGAGGCTTTGTTGATCATAGCTTCAACTAATCTCAATTTAAACATTTTGCAGTCTTAATACCTCAGAGTAGCGGATATTTCGTAGACGCTTCGCTTCCGTTCAGTTAAAATTGCCGTCCAACAAGCTTCGGGCCGAAGCAACTCCTAGAATTTCACCTGTCACATTAGTACGAGCAGTACAATTCGACTTAGGCTTACAGTTTTCTGTACAAGCCCAGTTTCTTTCGGCCTAGATTCTCTAAAATTGAGAAGCGCAATTAAGCTGTGTTAGCAGTTGTAGATTTATAAAAAGCGGGATAGTGCATTCACTCTGTCCCGCTTTTTTTGAGGCTGCTAGTTCGGTGTTTGCGGAGCACCAATCCTTTTTAATTGGCATAACCAGCGGAGGTTGGCTTGAGCACACCGGCCATTTTAGCCCTCGAAGACGGAACTATCTTCCGAGGCAAATCCATTGGTGCCGATGGGCAATCCATCGGTGAAGTTGTATTTAATACCGCGCTTACCGGGTATCAGGAAATTTTAACGGATCCATCCTATGCAAAGCAGATGGTCACGTTAACCTATCCTCATATCGGTAATGTGGGTGTTACTGAAGAAGATGAGGAGTCTACCCAAATATGGGCGGCTGGCCTCATCATTCGGGATCTGCCTCTCTTGGCCAGTAACTGGCGCAAGCAAAAAACCTTGAGCGAATATCTGCAAGAGCATGGCATTCTTGGTATTGCCGATATCGATACGCGTAAGCTAACCCGAATCCTCCGTGAAAAAGGTGCTCAAAACGGCTGCATTATGGCAGGCGATAATGTCAGCGAAGAGGAAGCGGTAGCTGCTGCAAAAGGATTTGCCGGCTTGAAGGGGATGGACCTCGCGAAAGAAGTCACCGTAAAACAAAGCTACCAGTGGGATATGGGTAGTTGGGATCTGAGCGAAGGGTTCAAGAAAGCTGAAGGTGAACGCCCCTATAAAGTGGTCGCCTACGATTTTGGTGTGAAGCGCAATATTCTACGTATGTTAGTAGATCGTGGTTGCGATCTCACCGTCGTTCCTGCGCAAACGCCAGCCAGCGAAGTGCTTGCCCACAACCCTGATGGGGTTTTCCTTTCCAATGGCCCTGGTGATCCGGAGCCTTGTGATTATGCGATTCAAGCAATAAAAGAAATTCTAGAAACCGATATTCCCGTTTTCGGTATTTGTTTGGGGCATCAATTGTTGGCATTGGCCAGTGGCGCGCAAACAGTAAAAATGAAATTTGGTCACCATGGTGCCAACCATCCAGTGCAAAACCTGGATGATAAAACCGTGTTGATTACGAGCCAAAACCATGGCTTCGCTGCAGATGAAGAAACCTTGCCAGGTAATCTGAGAGCGACTCATCGCTCTTTATTCGATGGCTCTTTGCAAGGTATTCATCGCACCGATAAACCTGCATTTAGTTTCCAAGGTCACCCAGAGGCAAGCCCGGGTCCACACGATGCGAGTCCTTTGTTCGATCATTTCATCGAATTAATGGCTGAGCGCAAATAGAGTCGGGGGATAGAGATAAACCATGCCAAAACGTACAGATATACAAAGTATTTTGATTCTTGGTGCTGGCCCGATTGTTATCGGCCAAGCCTGTGAGTTTGATTACTCTGGTGCTCAAGCTTGTAAAGCACTAAGGGAAGAAGGTTATCGAGTTATTTTGGTTAACTCGAATCCTGCGACCATTATGACCGATCCAGCCATGGCGGATTCAACTTATATTGAACCGGTGACTTGGCAATCCGTTTCTAAGGTTATCGAAAAAGAACGTCCCGATGCGTTGCTACCAACCATGGGTGGTCAGACTGCATTGAACTGCGCATTGGATTTAGCGAAGCACGGTGTGCTAGACGAATTTAATGTTGAATTGATTGGTGCAACCCAAGACGCTATCGACAAAGCGGAAGACCGTGAGCGCTTTGATAAAGCGATGAAAGCTATTGGCTTGAATACGCCAAAGTCTGCAATCGCTCATAGTATGGAAGAGGCTTTTGAGGTTTTAGATAACTTGGGTTTCCCAAGTATTATTCGCCCTTCCTTTACCATGGGTGGTAGTGGTGGCGGTATTGCATATAACCGCGAAGAGTTTGAAGAAATCTGTAAGCGTGGTTTAGATCTTTCCCCAACCAGTGAGCTTCTGATCGATAAATCACTTATTGGTTGGAAAGAATATGAAATGGAAGTGGTGCGGGATAAAAACGATAACTGCATCATTATCTGTTCGATCGAAAACTTCGATGCCATGGGTGTGCATACTGGTGATTCTATTACGGTTGCACCCGCGCAAACCCTTACTGATAAAGAATATCAAATCATGCGTAATGCCTCGCTAGCGGTGTTGCGTGAGATCGGTGTAGAGACTGGCGGTTCTAATGTTCAATTTGCAGTAAACCCTGAGAATGGTGATTTAGTCGTTATTGAAATGAACCC
>JAKSAW010000049.1 GCA_022361455.1 Pseudomonadales bacterium
GCCGCACCCATGGATAGGCATAACCAACTTCTAAATATGCTGATAACAAATAGTAAGGAATGCGTTGACGGCCGATACGAGCAGTAAAGTGGCTTGTCAAATCCCAACTTAGATTGGCCGACTCCGCTTTAACGCCATAGTCATCAACACCACGGCTAACTAACTGTCCGGTTAAATTCATGTCTTCCGTAATCTTGAAGGTTAATTGCAAGCCCAAACGAGAGATTGCTGAGGTACTGTAGTTATCCCCCACGCCATTCAAGTCAACTTGGTCGCCGTCCCCTACGGCAACACCACCAGAAAAGAACCCGTTAATTTTAAAGCGATCACTCAAATCACTTATGCGGCCACGATTTTGTTTTACCGCCCCCCGGGTGCCCTGAAGCTTACGCTCCAGTTTTTTGATCTTACGTTCTTGGTCCTCTAATCGCCTCTCTAATTCAGCGTTGGTCGCAGCAAGTACAGACCCGCTCGAGATACAAATGGCCAAAGGCAACAAGGCAAATTTGTATTTTGGCATTACCATGCATGCTTTCCTTATTTTTTGAGTCATTGAGTAGATGAATTATTTTTATGTGATGCGAGAAAAATAACGCGGTACCTAATCTGCACAAGCTTTAGAATCATCAAAAAATGGCCCCCGCGAAGCCAGTCCGCATTCTATGCAACTTTAGAAACAGATTCCAAAAAAATATTGAACAAATACGCGCAAGTCATTGTTTCACAAGAGGGATAATTACAATGTAACTGTTTTGTAACAGGCTTTGAGGCGCTTTTTTATTAAATTCGATAAATAGTCGACGCTGTCCAATAAATACGATTGACCTGGCGCGAAAATTCACCTAATTTCGCCCTTTGCTTTTTAACAGGCAAAAAAAAAGCCCTCTTGGGAGGAGGGCTAAGGGAATGCCCGATGAGGTCCGGGCGAGAAAGTACGCTTACTCAACAAACTTTAAGCTCTTAAAATTGGAGCTCCGTTCAAAAATTTGTCTATTGTCGGCACAACAGAATTCGTAAGGTGCTCATCGACCTCTATATAGGTCGAGCCTCGAAAAAGTAGAGTCAAATTCATAAAGGGCTTTGCCTCAACTTGGTGCCTAGACTAACAACTTAATTTAGAATAAACATACTAAATACTTGACTAAACTTTCGTTGAATCAACAGTTTAGGACTATATGTATAAAACCCGCTTTTAAAATAAACGTTCGTACCATTAACTGCCTACCGAATCCCTAATCCGACGCTAGACTTAGACATAAGCCTTCCATCTGAGTCCGAGAATATGCGGCAAATTGAAATTCAACGCAGTGGCACCCCCAGCAGATTGTCCCTTGTAGAGCAGGAAACGCCCACTCCGCAGTCAGGAGAGCTACTGATTCAATGCCGTGCCGCTGGCATTAATTTCGCGGATATTTTAATTCGAAAAGGGGTACACCCCGATTCACCTGAGCCTCCTTTTGTTCCGGGTTATGAGGTATCAGGAGTAGTAGTTAGCACTGGAGCCCATGTTGATCCTGAATGGTTGGGGCAAGAAGTGATTGCTCTAACCCCACACGGCGGTTATGCGGACTATCTTTGTGTGAAGGAAAACTTAGTCTACAAGAAACCATCAGAGCTGAGCTTTGAAGCTGCGGCTGGAATTCCTGTGGTCTACCTCACCGCATGGCAGTGCACCAAAGTCATGGGATCACTCAACAGCGATGAAACCATATTGATTCACAACGCTGGTGGCGGTTTTGGATTAGCGGCATTAGACCTTGCCACCGACATTGGAGCTACGGTGATTGGCACCGCTAGCGCCAGCAAACATCAATTCCTCGCCGAAAGAGGAATTGAACATTTAATTGATTACAACCAAACAAATTGGGCGAAAGAAGTCATGGCTCTAACGCACGGCAAAGGTGTTGAGCTCATCATCGATCCCATTGGGGGGATTCATTGGAAAACAAGTTACGAGTGCTTAAGAAACACTGGGCGCCTTGCCTTGTTCGGTATTTCCATTGCATTGAGTGCGGGTAAAGGGCGTACTCTTTCATTACTAAAAACAGCTATGCAAATGCCCTTCTATCACCCCATCGCCCTAATGAATTCCAATAAAGGCGTGTTCGGTGTGAGCATGCAGAACCTGTGGGAAGAAGCAGAAAAGTCACAACGTTGGATGCAGCAGATTATGGCAAAGATCAGCAGCGGCCAGTACCGACCTCACGTTGATAAAGTTTTTTCATTAGAAGAAGCCGAACAGGCTCATGACTATATCGAAGCTCGACAGAACACCGGTAAAGTTGTTCTGTCGATTTCACATTAGGTGATTGTTAAAAGCATTATAAAATTTCTAGATCGCAATAAATCAATTCGGCGTCGACATAGTCAATGATGTAAGATTCAATCTTTGCTTGTAACTGCTGCAGTCGCTTCACCTCATTAGAAACTGCGCTACAGGCAATTTGAGCGCGCTGCCAATTATCTTGAAAGCCAACTTCATTCACCGACACATTATATTGCTTGCCTAGAATGTCTTTTAAGCTGCGCAAAGCCATTCGCTTTTCTTTTAGCGAATGGCTGTAAGGAATGTGAAGTTCAATAACAATCAACCCCACATGAAAGGTATTTTCTTTCGCCATGTTGTTAGCAGTTTTACCTGATGCCCAGGCATTATTAGAATTGGCTAGTATAACTCAATTCAAATAAATAGCCTTCAACACGACTGGAAAAATCAGTGCCCGCGTAAGGGTTATAAATAAAGTTATCTGCTTGGTCACAACTATTAGCGTTGGAGCTGCTACAGGCAGGCACATCAGCTTCAGCAATCAAATAGCCCACCGCGGCTTCCAAAACTTCGGTCTTATTCATTTGATATTCAAAACCAAAGGCATATAAATCTGCGTCACCCAGGGGTAATAGTACATCTTGCTTATGATCTGGCACCGAGGAATCTCTCGGCTCATAACCAAAACGTAGCGCGAGACGATCGTTGTATTGGTACTCCAAGCCTAATGCCCAATTCCAAACACTTTCATAATGGCGAGGAATCGTGAGCGTCTGTAATTCAGCATAGGGCGATACCAACGTAGCAAGCTTCAAGAAGTCCAAACGCCTATCAAACTCAACGACTAACCCTTCCCAAACGGCCCAATCAGTCCATTTGACATCCAGATTAACTTTCCAGCTAGGTGTCATTTGCACGCTAATACCAGTGGAGAAATGGGCAGGCGTTTTTAATTCTACGTCCGCGCTACCCGTTTCAATACCGTAGCCATCCTCAGAGTTTCGCAGTCCTGTTGGAAAAGGAACGATGGCATTTATCAATCCCCAAGCACTGGAGTCATAAAGATCGGAAAAGAAATTTACCCACTCATCGCCATAGGTAAGCTGATAGGTCCCCTTCATTGCCGCTACACTTTCAAATTGATAGACAAATCCCCAGGTAAACCAAGGAGCAGGTTGCCACAACGCACCAATATTTAAATTCCAAACAAAGTTATCTTCAGCATCAAACTCTAAACGTGCCACATCTGTATATGGCCCAATATTTTCACCACATAAATTAATAAAGGGTTGGTCACCCTCCTCTGGACAAACACCTTGATCACGAAGCTGAGTTACTAACTCATTTGCTAGCACCAGCGCGATATTAGGAACTCGAAGCTGTGTGGCCGCAGCAGCTCCTTGCCAAGACATACCCAAAGAAGCACCCACCGACCAGGAATCGCTTATGCGGACACCAACCGACGGCGAGAAGTAGGTAATCTTTGCCAAGGACATTTCTTGGCCCATAAAACGGGCAGGATCGTTTTTGTCGCGAATGTAGCCCGCGGCCATTGGGGTATAAACCGCAGTAGCAAAGGTAATATCAGATCCATAGGGGCTATAGGCCGCGCCACCAAGGGGCGCCACGAGAAACGGAAGTGGCCACTCAGTAACGCCTTCTGAGAACGGTAATTTCAAGCCAATGGTAGAGGTTTCACTACTGCTATTGGCCGCTTCATCCTCATAGCCATACTCATCGATTACCGCTTGAGTCTGCGGTTCATGGTCACCAAAATCAACACCAAAGTTAAGTGCCGCCATCAATAGCTTCAGCTGATACTGACGGCCTTCAATTCTTGCCAAACCGGCAGGATTGAAGTGAATGGAGTCGATGCCAGGCGGATCCGCGGTAACGGCGTTTCCCAATGCCAATGCTTTGGCATTACCTAAGGTTAAGTTCTCTACTACGGCTGCCATTACAATATTAGAAAACAGCAGGCAAAAGCTGCCCACCACATACGGCACAAACCGATGCTGCTCTGCAACCATGTCGTTCCCCTCTGCGCCTTCCTGCGCTATCCCAAGTCTTGTTGTTCTGTTCTATTTATTATGAGTTCCGGCTTTTTATTGATTTGCTTATAGATGCTTCGAATACTTTGCATCGGTACTTACCGGTTCTGACTTGTGAGTCTAATGGTTTGACAATCCAACTTCAAAGGTTTTTGTTAACTATCTTTACTTTCTTAAGACCCGTGAGCATGGTCTATAATGAATAAATTGTGAACAATAACACCCTAACCGAAAAGGGGTATTGAACCTTCTAGGGCACTCATACTATTGTTAGGGGTCAAAGACACAACATTCGCCGTGAACTCGGCTATACTCGCACTAAGAAAAGCGGTATTTATCAATCACTTATTTCAACGAGGGAATGCTCGAATTGTCGGCGTTCAAGCAATAATCGCCATGAGCAACCGTTAGGTATCCAACCAGTATGAAGCGAATTAAAATTCCAACATTAGGCCTTAATCGCCCCGTTATCGCCCTTCTTCTATTCACTCTTTGTCTTTCCCCTGTTCGGGCGGCCTACGACGACCTCACCAAATTGCAGCCAACTCGCAAACAACAACATGCGAGCCTGGAAGTAGTGAATCTGTTAAAGCAGCTGCACTACAACAATGTGTTCATGAATGATCAATTATCATCGCGCGTTTTTGATCGTTACTTGAAAGTACTAGATCCTAATCGTTCTTATTTCTTGCGTAGCGATATCGCCGAGTTTGATCGGTTCCGCTATCAAATCGATGATTCCTTACAAAGCGGTAATCTCGCACCTGCATTCATTATTTTTAATCGCTATCAAGATCGCCTGGTAAAACGACTCGATAAAGTACTGGCATTGCTCGATCAAGGCGTCGATAAGTTCAACTTCGACCTAAACGAAGATTACCTGCTTGATCGAGAGCAAGCCGCTTGGATCGAAACCGAAAAAGAAATGGATGATCTATGGCGCAAGCGCTTAAAACACCTGGCGTTGCAACTGAAGCTAAGAGAGAAGACCAACGAAGAGATCAAGAATACGCTGAGCAAGCGTTTTAAGAATATGCTGAGCAGAACTGTGCAAGCTAATAATGAGGATGCGTTTCAAATCTACATTAATGCCTTTACCCACATTTATGATCCACATACCACTTATTTCACGCCGAGAGAGTCTGAGAACTTCGATATCAATATGAGTTTACAGCTCCAGGGAATTGGCGCTGTGCTGCAATCGGAAGATGAATACACTAAAGTTGTTCGCTTAGTTAGTGGTGGCCCTGCAGATAAAGCTAAACAACTAAAGCCTGCAGATAAGATCGTTGGCGTTGGTCAGCAAGGTGAAGATATCGTTGATGTGGTTGGCTGGCGCTTAGACGAAGTCGTACAGCGTATTCGCGGAAAAAAAGGTACTACCGTTAATCTTGAGATTATCCCCGCTTCGGAAGAAGGGAGCTCTCGAACCAAAATTATCAGTATCAAACGCGACACCGTAAAACTGGAAGACAGGGCAGCACAAAAAACCATCCTAGAGCTACCGGGTAAGGATGGCATGCAAAAGTTTGGCGTGATTAATATCCCTGCTTTCTACCATGATTTCCGCGGCATGCAAGAAGGTGATCCAAATTATCGCTCTTCCACTCGAGACGTGAAACGCTTAATTACTGAATTGAAGCGGGAGAACATCGACGGACTGATTATCGACCTGCGTAACAACGGTGGCGGCTCGTTACAAGAAGCGCAAAAATCTGTAGGTCTATTTATTCCTACAGGGCCAGTAGTTCAAGTAAAGAGCTACAAAGGTGTAGAACCCATTGCCGACCTGGATCCAAAAGTATTTTACGATGGCCCTATGGCGGTAGTGGTTAACCGCTTGAGCGCATCAGCCTCTGAAATTTTTGCCGGCGCTATCCAAGACTACAATCGTGGCATTGTGGTTGGCGAACGTACTTTCGGCAAAGGCACCGTGCAATCTCTTCAGCCACTTGATCATGGCAAGCTGAAGATTACGTTGGCGAAGTTCTATCGTATTTCAGGAGAAACCAATCAGCACAAAGGCATTTTACCAGACATTAGCTTCCCAAGCTTGATTGACTTTACGGAAATTGGTGAGAGCGCTTTAGATAATGCCCTTCCCCCCGATATTATTCGCCCCGCTATTTATAGTCCGTTCCAGAGTATCGATCCTATGATCAATTTCCTCAGAGCAGCTCATAATGAGCGTATCGATAGCGATCCAGATTTCATTTATGTAAACGAGCAAATAAAAAATAGAGATGAAATCAAGAGCAAGAAAACCATAAGCCTGAATGAAAAAACACGCATTAAAGAAATCGAAAAATCTGAGCAGCGCCGCTTAGATGCAGAGAACCGCAAGCGCAAAGCAAAAGGCGAGTCAGTATTCAAAACCATCGAAGATTTAAAGAAATTTAACGAAGATGAACAATCCGAAGCGCTAAGCACAGCGAACAAAGTTGAGATTGACTATGTGCTAACAGAAACCGGACACATTTTAAAAGACATGATTTCGCTTTCTAAGCCCAATTCTCGAGTAGCGGTGCATTAATGTTTGAGTTACACGCACAGTTAGCAGCTGATACCAGCCAAATAGCAGAGTCTGACTTAAACCTATTGTTGTTGATGAATGACCAGAATTATCCCTGGTGCATGTTGGTTCCGAAACGTGCCAACATTAAAGAAGTGTTCCAATTATCGCGAAATGACCAGCATCAGCTAATGGATGAATCTAGTTTGCTGGCACAAACACTAATGGATAGCTTTCAAGCACATAAAATCAACGTTGCAGCCTTGGGAAACGTGGTGCCTCAATTACACATCCATCATGTGGCTAGATTTCAGGACGATGCGGCTTGGCCGAAGCCTATCTGGGGGCAAGTAGCAGCTATACCCTATGACAACGAGCGACGCGATAGCGTAATCAATACACTCAAGCTCAGTGCGCTGGATAAATATTTCAGTTTCTGACGTCAGGCGGTATTAATTTCTTCATCAAACCGTTTAAGCAAAGCAAGCAACGGATCTGTATAGGCTTGCACCTCCTTAAATGCTTCTTCCGCCATTGGGTGAATATCGCACTTTGGAGGTAGCGGATGCCCTCCTTCCAACAATGCTTGAAAACGAGCCACGAAAACCCACTGTAACCACTGGCCAAACAGCATGCTATCGGCAAAAAAGGGAATCTGGCTCTCGAACGCGCTAGCGGCAGGTGGCTGCTCACTCCAAAGGTCTATTTCACGCATCTCAGTTTCGATATTCTTGAGAAGCGCTTTCAACAGTTGAATATCAGCCAAGATTAATACCTCTTAATATGGGGAATGTTATGCTTGGCCCATCAAACCAAACCAGAGTGAACCGAAGCGAATAACCGCTGTCGCATTCATAGAATACACCGTATCTTTCCAGGGCCTGTTGCTTCGCTAGGAGATTGACTAGAATACAACGCGTCCAATGATTAAAAAACAGGTTATTGTAGTGATAAAACGCCAAGCTCTACGACAAAGATCCAAGCAGAAAGCTCACATTGCCGTTCTGATATCCGCGCTAATGATGCTAACAAGCGCAGCCACTAGTGCAATGGATATGGGGAACCAAATAGATCTGAAACAAGCCTATAACCTAGCGGACAAAAACGATCCACAATGGTCTTCGATCAAACACAATTACGAGGCTCAAAAAGAAAACTATTACCAAGCTCGTTCTCAATTGCTTCCCAACATTACCTTAAGCGCCGAAGCCACCGAGCAACGTACAAAAAATGACGGAGAAGATAGCGAAAGCAGTCAGAGACAAGTGTACTCCGCAACAATACAGCAACCACTATTTAGACTGGACAGCTGGTACGCGTTCAAGCAAGTCAAAGCAACCGACAAACAGGTGGATGTGGAATTTGAGTCCGCCAAGCATTCCTTCATTATTGGTGTATTGGATGCCTACTTAAATGTTCTTCGCGCTAACGAAAATCTCGCTTTTCGCAAAGCAGAGGAATCAGCCATTGCTCGCCAGAAAGATCAGACCGAACAGCGCTATGAGGTAGGCCTGATTGCTAAAACAGATGTCCATGAAGCACAAGCCGCTTTCGATATTGCCGCAGTATTGCGCATAGTAGCAGAACGAGATCTTTCCCTAGCGCTGAAAAGCCTAGAAACCTTAACAGGCACAGTGATTTCTTCAGTCAAATCTTTGGCCGATGACTTTCCTATCAATCCACCACAGCCGAGCGATATCAACGAATGGCTAGATATGGCCAAGCAAAACAACAAATCTTTAAAGTCTGCTCGTTTAACTGAAAATGCGGCAGAAAATGAATTCAAAGCCCGTAGAGCACAACATTACCCTATCGTTAATTTAGTAGGAAACTACTCCATAAACGAGACCAATGCAGTTTCAAACTTCGGAGGTAGCGAGTTCGAAACACCTGATTCCGAAACCACATCTCTGGCCATAAAGGTGGAGCTGCCCCTATATACAGGCGGGCTGACGACGTCTAACCGAAGACAAGCTAAATCCCTGCTATACAAAGCGCAAGACGATGCCCGATTCACTGAAAGAGATGTATTAAAGAACACCAGCAATCTAGTTAGAGTTGTGGATACACGCGTTGCAGAGGTGCGCGCCCAGCAATTAAGTATCCGCAGCGGGCAAAGTGCGTTGGAGGCAACCCAAGCTGGCTATGAAGCAGGTACCCGAACCATCGTCGATGTACTCAACGCTCAAAGAGTGCTCTACCAAGCAAAACGCGACTATGCCGACGCACGCTTTAATTACATTCTCGACAGTCTACGTTTAAAACAAATAGCGGGGATACTAACGGACAAAGATCTACTATCGCTCAACCAGTGGTTAAGATAAGACGGCAAATTTAACCATGCAATAGAAAAAACAATCAGCCTATATCAAATGCTGTAATTATCGATAGGAACTGAATTCTGTATATAGGCTTCGAAATCAACGATAGGCAAAGGTCGGCTAAAGTAGTAGCCCTGACACATCTCACAATCATGTCTGACAAGGAATTGTAGCTGATCGCGAGTCTCTACACCTTCCGCAATAACATGCATATCTAGACCTTGGGCCATGGCTAGGGTGGCCTCCACAATCGCAGCGTCGTTAGGGTCAGAGGTAATATCGCGCACAAAGGTTTGGTCGATCTTTAATGATGCCACCGGCAACTGTTTTAAATAACTCAAAGAAGAATAGCCTGTACCAAAGTCATCTAACGAAAAGCTAATGCCCATTTCGCAAAGCGCATTCATAATCTCAATGGTCTCTTGAACATTATGAATAACAATGCCTTCGGTAATTTCGAACTCAATCCAACAAGGATCAATCTCTGTCAATTCGATCAGTTGCTTAACATCATTAACGAAGCCCTTATCACGGAACTGTCTTGGCGAGATATTTACACCAACACGATTACCAGGCTGCCAAATGCCTAACCTATTCCACTCCTTTACATCTTCAAACACTTTCTTTAACAACCAGCGACCTGCCGGTACGATCAATCGACTCGACTCCAAGATTGGAATAAATTCACCCGGTGACACTAATCCCATCTCTGGATGATTCCATCGCAACAACGCTTCTGCACCTATCACTTGAGACGTCTTACAATTTAATTGCGGTTGGTAATGGAGAACAAATTGCTCTTCTTCGATCGCTCTTTGAAGTTCATTCTCTAACTCCAGATGGCGATCCACAATTTCAGCCATACCTTCGGAAAAGAACTCGATAGTATCTCGGCCTTCATCCTTGGCATGATACATCGCAGTATCCGCATACCGTAATATTTCATGCACGTCCTTGCCTTTCTCAGGAAAGGTTACGATTCCAATACTTGCTGTAACCCTCAAGGTTTGTCCACCAGATATGATTGGCATTGCCACCATATCACGAAGCTTCTCTGCAATTTCCAAGGCACTGGTAGCGGCTAGTTCCAAGTTATCTGCTAACTCTGGCACCACAACCACGAACTCATCGCCACCCAAGCGGGCGACCAAGTCTTCCGCCCTTGAATTGTTTTCTAATCGAGAAGCAATCTCTTGCAACACCAAGTCACCAACGGGATGCCCAAGAGAGTCGTTAATTTTTTTGAAATGATCTAAGTCGATAAATAAAACTGCGCCTGAGTAGTTGTGTCGATTAGAACGTTCAATCTCCCGTTCTAAGTTTTCTATCAGCCGCAGTCTATTGGGCAAGTTGGTGAGCGGATCATGGTAAGCTTGATGGCGAATAATCGCTTCAGCATTCTTTTGTTCAGTGATGTCTACGGACACACCTAGACAAATGGTCTCCCCATAATAACTAAGCGGTATCTTGTGGGTGTGAAGGATACGCTCATTGCCATTCGAATCCGTAAACACTTCTTCCTGGATATAATCAATGGCTTCTCCATTAATGACCGACATATCACTGGTGCGGAACTGACGCATTTGCTGATCCGAAATACCGCCATGCATTTCCTTTAGCGTCGTTTTTTCTAAGTTTTCTACACTTGTGTTATAGGCAGCGGCTGAAGCCATATTCGCAAAAACAAAACGACCTTCGCGATCCCGCGCGTATATCATATGCGGCACAGTATCGATAATTTTATGTTTGTGCCTTTCGCTTTCTAGGATAACTCGCTCACGGTCCTTCCTCTCTTTAATCAAATTGGAAACCGTTGCGATGTATTGGTTAGAAACATCAATCAAACGACCTAACTCATCATCTTCATGATTGGGATCTTTTTGAATGGGTTTGATATCTGGATTATCTGGATTGATTTCTTTTATGTCGGTGGATAATCGCATTAATGGTTTGGCCACCGACCAATAAAACGCAACAAAAAACAACATCACCAACACAAGATTACGCAAAAAACCGGTGATAAAAACCGTTAGTGCCCGATCATAAAAAGGCCCATAAACGTTGTCATAATCAATAGTCACTTCCAAGAAGCCAGTATCTTCACTGATAGCATTCTCTAAGGAAATATCGACACGGAATAAATGCAGACGATCACCAATAAGCTCAGTTAACCAAACCGTGTTGCTCTCAACGACCTTCTTGTTTTGCTCTGCTAGTACGTTCTGCAATTCATCAATAACTCGAACCTGGACCACAAAGTCATAGACCATAAGGCCATTAACAACTTCTTTGGATAACCGTTCATCGAGAGTATGGATAGCGCGACTAGTGGTAGGCTTGGTGACATCTAACATGCGAGTAACCATGTCACCAAAGGTTTGGCTTTGTTTTTCGTAATCGAAATATACCTGTACGCCGCTCACAATTAGCCCGAGGCAAAAAGCAAGTAATACCCCGATGGATGCAAGTTTGTAAGAGATACTGTGGCGAAGATTCATTAAATTTCAAAAACAATGAGAAGACTTGTTAAGTATAGCTAGAGTTTTCCAGTAAAGAATACCTAAAGTCTTCTATTGTTATTGAAATTGCTAGTTTTTATTACTTTTTTGTCTTACACCTAGCTCACACGCTTAGCCCCAAAAACTAATAATTTTTGATAGGTCGTGGGCAATAATCGCTGCATGCTATCGATAACATGCGCGTCGAAGCCCACCAATACACGCGCCTTATTTTTCTTAACCCCATCAAGGATAATTTGAGCTGCGCCATCGGGCGTAGTGCGAGCTAGCTTATCAAACTGTTTTGCAGCTTCTTCTACTGTATTGTTTTGTTTAGTGATAGAACCCACATCACCCATACGACTATTCCGTGCAATATTCGTTTTAATACCACCAGGGTGAACACTAGTCGCACTAACGCTAGAACCTTCGATTTCTAATTCCTCTCGAAGTGATTCTGTGAAACCTCTAACCGCAAATTTTGCTGCATTGTATGCAGACTGGGTCGGCACTCCGATTAGCCCGAAAACACTGGAAATATTAACGATATGGCCTTCATCCACTTGCTTCAAATAAGGTAAAAATGCCTTAGTTCCATAAACAACGCCCCAGAAGTTTATGTTCATCAGCCATTCGAAGTCGTCGTACTTCATGTTTTCCACAGTATCACCCAAAGCGACACCGGCGTTATTCATAATGATATTGACGTAACCATGGTCAGCTACCACTTGCTCAGCCCATGCGTAAACAGCGTCTTTATCTGCAACATCAACTAATTGATGAGTAACCTTAACGGAGACATTTCCTAATAAGGAAACAGTCTCCTGTAAGCCTTTTTCGTCCACATCAGAAATGGCTACATGACAACCTTGATTGGCTAGCGAAATGGCTAATGCTCTTCCAATACCAGAACCCGCACCAGTAATAGCTGCTACTTTGTTTGCAAATGACTTCATTACTACCCTCTCTTAAATACAGCCCAAAAGGAATTCTAGTTGCTCTCATAGTTTTTATTCATCCGACCCAGCCACCCAACAAGATGTCAAAGTCAAACGCAAGGTAAACACTTAACAATCAACCATTTACAGCAAAGTAAACTAAGTGTTTCCTTGATCCCGAGATTAATCCAATCATTCAATGATAGCTAGCGATAATTTATTTAGGACAAAAAAAGGGGAGCCACTGGCTCCCCTTTTTACGCTTAACTGTAAGCTGTTTAGATAACGGCTACTTGTCAGCTTCCATTTGCTGCTTGATAAGATCACCAATGGTCTTAGGTGCATTATCAGGTTGCTCTTGGTTAACTGCTTTAAGCGCTTCTTTCTCTTCAGCAGCGTCTTTCGCTTTGATAGACAAGCTGATCACGCGGTTCTTACGATCAACAGAGATGATGCGAGCTTCAACCGCGTCACCTTCGTTAAGAACGTTAGTTGCGTCTTCAACACGATCACGGCTGATTTCAGAAGCTTTAAGTGAAGCTTCTACACCTTCAGCTAGCTCAACAACAGCGCCTTTAGCGTCTACAGATTTGATAGTACCGCTAACGATAGCACCCTTGTCGTTCTCTTGAACGTAAGAAGCGAATGGATCTTCTTCTAGTTGTTTAACACCTAGAGAGATACGCTCACGCTCAGGATCTACTGAAAGGATAACAGTTTCGATTTCATCGCCTTTCTTGTATTGACGTACAGCTTCTTCGCCAGTCAAATCCCAAGAAATATCAGACAAGTGAACTAGGCCGTCGATGCCACCGTCAAGACCGATGAAAATACCGAAGTCAGTGATAGACTTGATCTTACCGGCAATCTTGTCGCCTTTGTTGAACTTGCC
>JAKSAW010000048.1 GCA_022361455.1 Pseudomonadales bacterium
ACTTGATTAACTTGGGTTCCTTTATTTAAAACAGTATGACCAGTAACGACAGCTCTGCGTAATTGATACTCGATATTACTGTCTATTCTTGCTAAGGCATCGCGCATGGTTTTATTGTCAGGGTACTGGGCGAGCTCACCATTCAAGATAGTAATAGGTGTCTTTAAGCTGTGAGCTAGATCAGCCATAGAGGCACGATATCGTTCTCTCTGCTGATACTCTTTTTCAATCAATGCATTTAGATTCCTTGTCACACCCCTTAGTTCTTTGGGGTAATCATTAGACAGCTTATCTTTCTCACCGGCATCCATCGCTGCAATCTCAGTTTCCAGATGCGATATAGGGCGGAATGCCAACTTAAGAACAAAAGCTTGGCCTGCCAACAACGAACAAGTAATTACCATAAAACCCATGAACAACATCCAACGAAAATTCTCAATGTCCTGCTCTATAACCGTGGCGTCCTCACCAACCACAAAGTGGAATTGGTGCTGCTCTTCGTCATGCCACTCAATTTTATAAGCGGCTGTAAAGAACAACTGACCTTGTGTAATTTTCTTCCCATATCGCCAATCCCCAGTTTTAGTAGCCAGTGCCGGTAGTGCTGCTGGTGTATCAATTGATAAAGAATGCCATCGAACTTGCTGCTCCTGATCAAACACCGCGGCCCACAGCCCAGAATCGCGCTGATTAAAACGCTGGTTATACAATATCTCTGGAACCCAAATACCTTCATTATCAAGCTGAGTCACAGACAAAAGTGTATAAATGTGTAGCTTTAAGCGCTCCTGTGCTGCTTTCTCTAGTTCACGTACATAGGCAATATCAACAAAAAGTACACTCACAATCATCACCCCCGCCACCACAATCGCAGTGTTACTAAAGAATAGCTTTCTTAGGGAGATGGCTTTAATCACGACTAATTTAATACGAAGCGGTAGCCACGCCCTCGCAAGGTTTCAATCGGTTTTAGTTTGTTTTCTGGATCGAGTTTTTGTCTCAGGCGTGCTACTAGGACTTCGATAACATTGCTATCTCGTTCGCTATCTTCGGAGTATAGGTAATCAGCCAAAAGCCCCTTGGAGGCCACCTTGTTTGGATGCAACATAAAGTATTGCAGCAACTTATATTCAAAGGCTGTTAGGGTTATTTCATTTCCGACCAGCCAAACTTGCTGGGTTTCTAACTCCAACTCTATGGGGCCTTGAGACAAACGGCTATTTGCATAACCGCCCGCACGGCGCAACAAAGCATGGACACGAGCCACCAGCTCCTCTAGCTGAAACGGCTTAACAAGATAATCATCAGAACCAGCCTTCAATCCATAGACTTTATCTTGCCAACTGCTTCTGGCAGTCAAAATCAGGATTGGTTGCCGGTAGTTTTCTGCTCGTAGTTGCTTAACTAAATCCAAGCCTGAAAGTTTCGGTAAACCTATATCTACGATCAACAAGTCATAACCAAACTCACGGGCACGATATAAGCCGTCTTCACCATCAATACTGGACTCCACACTAAAGCCTTGAGTGCACAACTCTTGGGTTAATTGAGAGACTAGCGCCTCATCATCTTCCACTAACAATAGTTTCATGGCTGCTCCTGCTTAGTTTTAGGTTTCTGGTTTCCAGCCACAGAAACCACACGTACAACACCTTCTTTCGACAAAATTTTTATGCGATAGGAAAAAGTGTTTTCTGACTTAATTCGATCAGCGCTAAGCACCGTGCCAGGGTGCTGTTGGCGAGCAAATTCAATGGCCTGCCGAAGGCTAATGGAGGCCACTTTGGGAGATTTCTTTTTGGCTTGCTGCTCGGCGGGATTAGCAATCGCTGACTCGTGAAGCTTTTCTTCAACCCAGTTCGTAAAAGGCATGACGAAACGTTCGATTTTCTTGGTCTGAGGTTCAACTTTCTCTTTTACCCAGCCTTCTTCATTATCATCACTGCTTACTTCTTGTTCAGCAGCCTGATCATCGCTCTTCGATACTTCAATCAAATTAGCTTCTGGGGAATTTTGAGGATGTTCTTGAGTTGATTGGGAGGAATTCGACTGCTCAATCGAAACTGGAACAGGTAGGACACTAGCGGAACTCGTTTCAATGGATTCCGCCAGTGTATTTGAGGCAACAAATATCAGCCCTACAAGCCAGGTTGGTCGATTAAGGTATCTCACGAATCGCAATTGATCTGATGGTATAAAAGCCAAAGTATAGGCTATCTACCTTAATGAAACCTTAATCAGGATGCTGAATGGGTTTCGAGCCAATAACTAAGCCGACTTAGCCAGCATCACTCAACGCTTGAATACGCTCAACAATGGCCTCCGGTATTGGGCAACTCTTCTGCTGATTGTAGTCATAAAATACGACTAACCCCTCACCTTCTGCGGCTAGGGCATCATGGCTTTGACTGTAAACCTTGTACTTCATGGTAAAACGTTTTTCTTTTAGGTCTTCTATAGTGGCCACAATGTGGATCTGATCTGGATATTGTAGCGGCAACCTAAAATTGCAGCTGGTGGAAGCTAAGATGGGCCCTAGATTAGTTTCTCGTTTATGCTCATTCACACCTATCTTCTCGAAATAAGCGATACGCGCATCCTCAAAATAGCGGAAATAGACCGTATTATTAATATGATCATACGCATCCATATCTCCCCAGATTAATGGTTGCGTTAAGACTATTGGAAATTGCTGCTGCAATTGTTCTTTCGAATATTCCATGTGTTCCCCTGTGTCATAAATTTATTCTTAGTCATAAAAAAAGGGGCCTTACAGCCCCTTTTTACGTGTTACAACGTTTTATAGCTTTGCTCTTTAGCGACCAACGATACCACGAGCAATTACCTCTTTCATAATTTCAGAGGTACCAGCATAAATAGTCTGAATTCTTGCATCGACATAGAAACGAGAAATCGGATATTCACGGGTATAGCCATAACCACCAAACAGCTGTAAACATTCATTAACTGCACGCAATTGCATTTCAGTAGTCGCAAGTTTCAAAATAGCAGCATCGTCTACCGTCATTTCAGACTTAGCGAAGTCCGACATACACTGGTCTAAGTAGGCTTTGCTAAGTGCGATATCCGCTTTAACTTCCGCTAGTTTAAAGCGCGTATTTTGGAATTGGCTAATAGACTGACCAAAAGCCTTACGCTCCTGCGTGTATTCTGCAGCTAACTCTAACGCACCCTGAGCTTGGGCAACTGCCTGAGTAGCACAACCTAAACGCTCACGAGGAAGCTCTTCCATCAAGTAAACGAAGCCTTTGCCTTCTTCACCAAGCAATGCATCAGCTGGGACACGTACGTTGTCCATAAAGAGCTCAGCGGTATCACTGGTATGCTGACCAATCTTCTCTATTTTCTTACCCTTGGAGAAACCCGGTAAGCTGCAGTCCACTAAGAACAGTGAAATGCCTTTAGCGCCTTTAGCGGGATCTGTCTTTGCACAGATAATTGCTAGGTCCGCATGGATACCATTGGTGATAAATACTTTAGAGCCATTAAGGATGTAGTCATCGCCATCTTTAACTGCAGTGGTTCTTAAAGCTGCCAAATCACTACCTGCGCCTGGCTCGGTCATACCAATACAGCCAACCACTTCACCACTGGCCATTTTGGGTAGCCACTGTTCTTTCTGCGCTTGGGTACCTATGTTATTGATGTAAGGCGCCACGATATTACTGTGGATATTGTAACCACAAGCGATACCCGCATAGCCTAATCGAGACATTTCCCAAATGATCAACTGAGAAACTTCGAAACTCGCTCCAGCGGTACCGAACTCTTCTGGCATATCAACACACAACATGCCCGCCTGCCCCATGGTATTCCATACTTCGCGAGGCATATTTTCGTTCGATTCCCAACCTTCGAAATGAGGCTCGATTTCTTGCTCAAGAAATCGCAGGACCATATCTCTAAATAACTCTAACTCTTCGTTTGTGGCAGACATTGTGGAAACCTCTTGTCATCGGTATCAATTCTGAAAATAACTAATGAATAGCCTTCAATGGTCGCCAGTTTCCGGATTATGGCGCTGCATAGCAATGATAAAACCCGACAAAAATTATCTTTTCCGGACACTTTTAGCTAGCATATACACTTAAAAGCCACTTTACAGCCATTCCATGAGCCAAAAGACCACCAATACCGGACAACACTCACCCTTAAAACAAGAAGTTAAACATACGGTTTCCAGTCACTTTGCACGAGTGCAGCTAGATAACGCCCGACGCCTGGGCATCGATGAGGAACCATTACTAACAGCGTCTCGACTCTCCCCAAACCTGCTTAGGCAGAGTGGCGCCAGGATAGCCCCACAACAGCTAGCCAAACTCTATCAAGCCATTTGGCGTGCCAATGATGATGAATATTTGGGACTCACCGAGCAGCCATCCAGAGTGGGCGTGTTTTCCCTGGCTTGCGAGTATATGTTAGATGCTAAAACTTTAGGTGAGGCCCTAAAGCGGGCCATGCATTTCTATCATAAGGTGTCCGATTCCGTTCGTTTTGATCTAATAGTTGAGCAAAGTCAGCTGAAATTTTCCATTCAACTGAAACAGCCTGAGTTAGATCCAAATCACTTATTGATCGAGTTATTGCTATTGATCTGGCATCGATACCCTAGCTGGCTAGTAGGTGAAGTTATTCCTTTAGAAGCGATACATTTTACCTATGGACAACCAGATCACAGCGCAGAGTACCGTCTACTTTACCCTGGCCCCTGTCATTACAACCAATCGAGTAACACACTGGTTTGGCCAAGCGCCGTACTTGATTGGCCTATTCGTAGAACCAAATCCCAGTTAAAAGCTTACTTGCGGGAAATACCGCTACCGTGGTTTAGAAAGCAACGTTATCTAGAAAATACCACTGACCAAGTGATTCGCTTTTTGGAGGATTCACAGCAAGAAAGTTTGATTGGTATTGAAGAAGTCGCCAAACATTTTAATCTTACATCCAGAACCCTAAGACGAAGGCTCACGGCAGAAGGCAGCAGCTTTCAGAGTTTAAAAGACCAAGTGTATCGCGACCGCGCTATCTTTTGGCTAAGCCAAGAAAACATCACTATAGCTGAAGTTAGCCAACGCAGCGGTTATACAGAGCCAGGCGCCTTTATTCGCGCCTTTAAACACTGGACAGGCATATCACCTGGCGATTACCGAAAGCGTTTAGTAAAAGCACGCTAATGATGTGCCCCCATCCGCCATAAGAAATGAAGATTTACATTCGTTAGATAATTTACCATTGTTAACTGGCAATGAATGTTGTTTCATTATCATATTCATTGTGGACACCCCTAAAGCAAACCCAAATCATTAAAAACAATAAGGGTTAATCATGGAAGCGTATATTCAAGGCTTTAGCTGCCTTCTTATTTTAACAACCTTAACTGGTTGCATTGCTAATGGCGCCATCGACGAATGGCGAACTTACGCCCAATCACCAGAAGAACGAGCCTATCATTTATTTGTGCCCGAAAATATTTTGGAGAATGAAGAACTCGTTCCCTTAGTCATCAACATGCATGGCGCTACACCATCGCCACCGGCTACCAAAACCTTCGGCAGCGCATTTCAAAAAATCATTACCGGCATGCCCGTTCACTCAGCTAATAATGGTTATATTGTTGTTCACCCGCAGGCACGCAATATTGGTGGTACTCAATACTGGGTTACCAGCGACAATCTAGACGTGGACTTTATCAATGGCATAGTCGAGGCGCTCAGCAATGAACTACCCATTGATCCCAGGCGCATTTACTTAACAGGCTTTTCAAGCGGCGGCATATTATCTTGGAAACTTGCTTGCGAATACAGCGACCGTTATGCCGCCATTGCGCCGGTTGCTGCCGATCGCCGTGCTGCTACTGAGTGCCCGAATGCGCGTTCGGTTCCAGTACTAAGTTTCCATGGCACTGCAGATTCAACGGTAGGTTTTGAAGGCGGCATCAACTCTGTCACTAGTTGGGCCGAAGAACATCAATGTCAAACAAAAGAGATTGTATTTAGTGAAAAGGACAGCACCTGTGAACGCTGGAGTAATTGCGACGACGGCAGTGAAATGCAGTTTTGCTCAAGCCAAGAAGCGGGCCACACCTGGCCATCTGGCCCAGGATCTTTTGTGATTAGCGCCGCCGGTTATGGACGCACAAGCTACACATTAGACGCGACGGATTTAATCTGGAAATTCTTTGCTAACGTCGCTTTACCAGACGCTATTCATTAGTTGGTGATACTTATAGACGACGCGCTTTTTTGGCAGCTTCAAGCGAACCATTAATATCACCACGACGTTTTTTAACTTCGCTGATAACTAGCCAAGCTTCCTTTTGAGCGCGTTTCGAATCTGCGGATAAGCTCAAAGATTTTTCCGCAAGCTGTAACGCTTCGCCATAGCTTTTTTGATCCAATCGAACCCGTGACAAAGCCAAATAAGCGCCACCAGACTGGGGTGACAATCGCAAAGCACGTTCAAGGGTTGCTGCCGCATTTCTATAATCGCCCTGACGACGCTGTACGTCCCCCTTGGCAATAAGTTTATCAACCGCAGATACCCCTGTTGATCCTGCCGTGGCCTGCTGGGAATTTACAGAACTCGGCTGTGGTTGCAATACTAGAGAGGAACAACCAGAAACGAATAATATAGTTATCAACGTAACTACATGCTTTAACATCATATAACTTTCGCCTTTAGCTTTAGGTTAAGCATTGTGTTAACACTAATCGAATAGCTTACGAATCCAATTAAACACCCGCCCAGTTTCACTGCAACTAGATTTCTTGGTGGGTACCGTGGATTCAATCATCGGTACAAAAACAGCACCATCACAGTGAGGTTTCGAACGTGCCACTTCTTTGGGGTCAATCCAATACCAATCTACTGATTCTGGCTGAATCGGCTTTAGGGGTACTTGCGTTAACCCCGCCATGGTTTGCGCCCATATTGGCAATGCTCCAGTTGCCCCTGTTAATTCAGTTTTTAAATTATCATCAAATCCAACCCACACCACACCCAGATAGCTTCCGCTCCAACCAGCAAACCAAGCATCACGCTGATCATCGCTGGTACCTGTTTTTCCAGCTACCTTTAAGCCTTCTGACAAGTAACGTTTTGCGGTTTTGGCCGTACCTTGGGTAACCACCTCTTGTAAAGCTGCAGTTAATAAATAAGTATGTTCCGGTGAGATGCGTTTCTCTACATCAATACCATATCGCTGCAAGGGTTTGCCTTCTGCATTCATCACCGAACGAATAGATCTTAAAGGCGTATAAAAACCGCCTGCCGCAAACGTTTGATAAAGCGTCGCCACTTCAAAAGGTGACAAACTCACAGCACCTAACGCTAAAGCCGGCACTTTTGGAAGATCTTTTTCTACACCTAGGCTCACCACCCGATCTGCTATCTTCTCAATGCCCACATCCATAGCCAAACTGGCAGTAGCCTGATTATAGGAATGCGCTAAGGCTTGTTGCAGAATGACTTCACCATGACTGACTTTCTCAAAATTATCTGGCCGCCATAGCTCACCATTTTCGGTCTTTATTTCTATCGGCTCATCCTTTAAAAGAGAGGCCAAAGTATAACCCTTTTCCAAGGCACTCAAATAAACCACCGGTTTTATCAAAGATCCGATAGGTCGATAAGCCCTTAAGGCACGATTAAAGCCTTTATACTGGCTGTTTTTATCTCCAACTAAAGCAACCACTTCGCCGGTATTTGCTGATGTAAAAATACTGGCAGCTTGTAGCGTTTGATATTTTTCACCCTGATAGCGCTCCACGCTCCTTAATTGCTTAGCAATTGTTTTCTCTAATTGATGCTGTGCATAGGGGTCAATCGTGGTAAATATTCTTAAACCTTCTGATCGTAAATCCTCATCACGATAATCCTGCTTCAATTGTTGTCGCACTAAGTTCATAAATGCAGGATAGCGTTCATCGACATAAACCGGTTTTTTTATCACACCTAGGGGCTTATTTTTAACGCGATCAAATTCCGCTTGACCAATTTCCCCTTGATCCAACATTAAGGAAAGTACTTGAGTACGTCGCTCTTTAGCACGTTCAGGATTGCGACGAGGATCATACCAAGAAGCCCCTTTGACAATCCCAACTAACAATGCAATTTGCTGAACTTCTAGTTCTCGAAGAGGCACACCAAAATAAAATAAACTTGCCAAGCCAAAGCCATGAATCGCCCGCTGCCCAGCTTGCCCGAGATAAACTTCGTTTAAATAGGCTTCGAGTATGTCGTCTTTTTCATAATGGAAATCTAGCAACAGTGCCATTAAGGCTTCATTAATCTTGCGGGTTAATGATCGCTCGCTGGACAAATAAAAGTTCTTAACCAATTGCTGAGTTAAGGTACTACCCCCTTGCCGCAAACCACCCGCTTTAATATTGGCAAACAACGCTCTGGCAATACCGCGAACGGAAACACCCCAATGCTCATAGAATTCACGATCTTCAACCGCCAACAATGCGCCAATTAATGCACTAGGTACTTGATCTAAGGTGACCAACACACGATCTTCATTGTGCGCTGGATAAATACCACCAACAAGCACCGGCTCTAGACGAGCGATTTCATCACCCTTGCCATTAACAATCACATCGTCAACGGCGTTGGCTTTAAGATCCACAGAGATGTTCGAACCTGTTTCAGTAGCATCCCAAAAATCAAAGCCTCGGGTTCGTATCTGCAACCCACTGTCAGTTCGCGCATAGTTACCTGGTTTGAGCGTATTGGGGTCTTTTTTGCGGCGGTAATTTAACTGTTGTAATTCGTATTCAATTTGTTCTTGGGAAACATTGGCCCCAGCAAACAATTCTAGAGGCCTACTAAAAACCTTTGCAGGAATTTGCCAACGCTTACCTTCGAACTTGCTTTGAATCACTGCATCCAGATAGATGAGATAGCCACCCATGATAAGCGTGAAAAGCAAAGCAACCTGGCCAAGGATTCTTAACATTGAGCGTCGCTTATTTACTGCCACTTTAGATTTGGAGTTGGATGTTTTTGGCTTTTTGCTAGCAGGCTTTTTTGCGACTGTTTTTTTGGCAGCAGCCTTCTTCACCGCCGTCTTCTTTTTCGCGGCGGCTTTCTTCTTGACTGGAGCTTTCTTGCTAGATGGTTTTACAGCAGCCTTCTTACGAGCGGCTTTTTTTCGTGCAGCCTTTTTCTTGCGGGGTGGTTTATTACCGTTTGACTCGTTACTACTCACGACTAGAATGCTAACCTATTGATCACCGGGGGCAAAAGAGCCCCAAGTATACCGATTTACCCCCTAAAATTCGTGAGGATCTAATGAAAAAATACCACGTCTATGCCATTGGTAACGCACTAGTGGATATGGAATTTACTGTCGATGATGATTTTTTGAACGAACATAGCATCGACAAAGGGGTGATGACCCTGGTGGATGAAGAACTTCAACATCGTCTATACAACGCTTTAAAAGACCGAGGCGGTAAACAAGCAAGCGGTGGATCCGCGGCGAATACCATTATCGCTGTCAGTCAGTTTGGCGGTAAATCCTACTATTCCTGTAAGGTCGCCAATGACGAGACCGGCGATTTCTACGTCAAAGACCTTGCAGCAGCGGGCGTCGATACCAATCTTCACAAAGAACGCGAAGAGGGTGTCTCTGGGAAATGCATCGTTATGGTTACCCCCGACGCAGAACGCACCATGCACACCTACTTAGGTATTTCGGAAACTGTGTCCCATGCTGAGCTAGACGAAGAGGCCATCTGTAACTCCGAGTATGTTTATCTGGAGGGTTACTTGGTAACTTCCGATTCAGCCAGAGCAGCGGCCATTAAAGCTAGAGAAGTAGCGGAAGCAAACCAAATCAAAACGGCACTGACCTTTTCCGACCCCAACATGGTGAACTTCTTTAAAGATGGGCTGAACGAGATGGTCGGTAACGGCGTCGATTTGCTGTTCTGCAATGAACAAGAAGCACTCACTTGGGCGGGCACCGATTCCATCGAAGAAGCCGCAGCAGCAATCAAGAAAGTCGCTAAAACTTTCGCCATTACTTTAGGAGCCGAAGGCGCCCTAGTATTTGACGGCGAAACTGAACACAAAATCGACGCTCACCCCACCGAAGCCATTGATAGCAACGGTGCCGGAGATATGTTCGCTGGCGCTTTCCTATACGCCCTAACTCATGGCCATGACTTCCCCACCGCCGGGAGCTTTGCCAGCCGCTCCGCTGCCCGCATTGTTGCTCACTTCGGACCACGTCTTCCTGCAGATACTCACGAAGAACTTTTAAGCACTCACGGCCTTAAAAGCTAATTGAATTAGCCTTAATCGCTGTTTTTGCGAAATTGTCTACACTATTAAAAGAAGGCACCCAACGCGGGTGCCTCATTGAGCCATAATTAAGTGATCTTGTATCTGAAATCGCAAAGGCGCTTGCTGAATGTTTATAGAGAGTAATTTCACCCAAGAATTTGAAGCGATCGATAACCGCTGCAAAGAGCTGTGTGAGCAAATGCTTGCCAACGCTAAACCTGCCGGTGAAGTGGTCACCTATGAACTGATCGAGGACCTTTACGCATTCGAGTCGAATCACAATTTGGTGTTTTTTGTAGAAGAAGGTGCTATTGGGCAGGAACAGAACAACAGCGCTCTGTTCTTTTTCGACCACGGCGATTTAGTTGGCCTGGATCAAACTCAGGAGATGCCCCGCGGACGTTTCTTTGCTGACAGCCCTGTTAAACTTCGCCCCTATCGCCGCCAAGAATTATTTGAGCACTTGGTTAACGACGAAGCGACCTTAGCCCTTTGGATAAAGTATCTCATCAACGAATGTAGCCGACGCACCAGCATTATTAGTATGGTGGGCCAAGGCGTTGATAAAGCATCGTTAGGTTTCGCTCACTTTGAAGCAGGCGATGTGATTATCAGTGAGGGTTCTCCTTCAGATACCGTTTATTCAATTGTTGAAGGTCACGCTGAAGTGACAGTCAAAGGTACTCGCGTAGGTGAAGTGCTTGAGGACGAGATCTTTGGTGCATTATCACTGCTCACCAATAGCCCAAGAACTGCAACAGTGACTGCCACCAAGCCTTGTATGGTATTAGTGGTGCCTCAAGAGCAGTTCGAAACGCTTCTACAAACACATCCAAAAATTTGTATGAGCCTAATGGAAAATATGGCTCGGCAAATCGTATCGCTCAATGAAAAGCTAACCAACGTCAATTAATCTTAATCCGATTAATTACGACGAATCAGCTAACAGGTGCAAGTCAAGCCAGCACCTACCTTGAATGTATTAAATGAGTAGTAATTCATGATGAGCGCTAATTCCGATGATATTTTAGACTTCACACCTCCTCCATTAAGTGCTGTACAAAAAGCATTAAGATTGCAAAGCGCTTATTTTGATCCTGTTTTCTACGGCATGGAGAACGTTGATAAAGATAAACCAGCTCTCTATGTGAGCAATCACACTATTTATGGCTCTATGGATGGACCATTAATCTATCTAGCACTCTATGAAGCCAAAGATATCGTGCTTCGCAGTTTGGGAGACCGCTATCATTTCAAAATTCCTGGGTGGCGCAAAATGCTCGCTGACAGCGGCACCGTTGAGGGTAACCATCAAAACTGCAATCGTTTAATGGACGCGGGTGAACATATCCTGGTATACCCAGGTGGCGGTCGTGAAGTCGCAAAACGA
>JAKSAW010000359.1 GCA_022361455.1 Pseudomonadales bacterium
GAAATCCACATTAATCATACCGGGACGAATAATTAAATCCGCAATGCCTTGAACAGCGCCCAATAAAACATCGTTAGCGGCTTTAAACGCATCAAGCAAACTTGTTTTCGCACCAAGCACATCCAACAGTTTTTCGTTTGGAATCGTGATCAGTGAATCCACGTGCTCGGATAATTCAACAATACCTTCCTCAGCGATTTTAGCTCGCTTGCGACCTTCAAATGGAAATGGACGAGTAACAACAGCTACCGTTAGGATACCCATTTCCTTCGCAACTTCTGCCACGATCGGAGCACCACCAGTTCCGGTGCCACCGCCCATACCAGCAGTAATAAAAACCATATCAGCGCCATCTAGAACTTCTTGAATGCGCTCACGGTCTTCAACGGCTGCTTCACGGCCAACGTTAGGATTTGCGCCAGCACCCAAACCTTTCGTTAAGTTACCGCCTAATTGAAGCAACGTTTTAGATGACATATTTTTCAGTGCTTGCGCGTCAGTATTTGCACAGATGAAATCAACGCCTTCGATCGCACTACCTAACATGTGCTCGACTGCGTTACCACCACCTCCGCCAACACCAACAACTTTAATCACTGCGTTTTGTGGAATGTTGTCTACTAATTCAAACATTTTTTCTATCTCCCCTTCCTTTTATTTTCCAATGTATGGAAATCTGTTTTTAAAACCGTCGGAGTAACGATTTTAAAAATTACCTTTAACCCAATGTTTCAAGCGATCCATAAACCCGGTTTCCGGTTCAATATGTACGGACTCAGATACCACGCCAGTTTCATGTTGTTTTTGCCCATACAGCAGCAAACCCACACCGGTGGCATAAATTGGGTTACGAACCATTTCAGTTAATCCTGTGATTCCAGCCGGTGTTGCTAAGCGAACCGGCATATGAAAGATTTCTTCTGCCAAATCCATAGCTCCTTCAATTTTTGAAGAGCCACCGGTTAGCACGATGCCTGCAGCAATTAAATCTTCAAAACCACTGCGACGTAGTTCGGCCTGTACCAATGAAAACAATTCGTCATAGCGAGGCTCTACCACTTCTGCTAATGCTTGGCGCGATAAATCCCTGGGTGGACGGTCGCCAACGCTAGGTACTTTGATCGTTTCTTCAGGGCCAGCTAATTGTGTTAATGCGCAGGCATATTTAATCTTTATTTCATTGGCATTTTCAGTGGGCGTTCTTAATGCCATGGCAATATCGTTAGTGACTTGATCACCAGCGATTGGAATAACAGCGGTATGGCGGATAGAACCTTCGGTAAATACCGCGATGTCAGTGGTACCTCCGCCAATATCAACCATACATACGCCAAGCTCTCGCTCATCATCCGTTAATACTGAATAACTTGAAGCCAGCTGTTCCAGAATAATGTCTTCCACTTCTAGGCCACAGCGACGAACACAACGCTCGATGTTTTGCGCTGCATTAACCGCACAAGTCACCAAGTGCACTTTCGCCTCTAAGCGAACCCCAGACATTCCCAACGGCTCTTTGATACCTTCTTGTGAATCGATCAAATATTCTTGAGGTAATATATGTAGAACTTTCTGATCTGCTGGAATTGGCACCGCTTGCGCAGCATCTATGACTCGCTCTAAATCAGCTCGAGTCACTTCGCGATCACGTACCGCAACAATACCATGAGAGTTGATGCTGCGAATATGATTACCGGCTATCCCCACATAGACCGAATGAATCTGGCAGCCTGCCATTAATTCGGCTTCTTCTACCGCTCGCTGGATCGAGTGCACTGTAGATTCAATATCTACCACCACACCTTTCTTAAGACCGCGAGAAGGACATGAGCCAATACCAACGACTTCTAAGCTGCCATCTGGTTTTAATTGGCCAACGATAGCGACAACTTTTGATGTGCCGATATCCAAACCGACAATCATGTTATCACCTCTCGAGCGATTTATATTTCTGGTACGATCGCTTTCGCGGTTTTCAGTACCAGCCCCACTTCCAACCATGTTACGCAGCGTCTGACTTACCATCTTTTTTCTTCCACTTGATCGCTAAACCGTTTTCGTATCGTAAATCTGCTTGTTCTATGAACGGCCGATCAATGCTAGGCATTGTCTGATACAACTCAACAAATCGTTCTAACTTCTTAATAAAATCCACTTCATCAATGACAAGCCTTAAACCGTCATTCAATGTCACATGCCATGAAAACCGATCTTCCAATTTCAGGGTTTTCACTCCCAACCCAAGGGGCTGTAATTTAGATTTCATTTCGTTAAAACGATTCAACATCAATGGTGCATATTCATCGATGCCATAAAACGTAGGTAACTGGTCGAGATGCTTAACTTCATCGCTAGAAAAAATTTCATGATGCTTACTGATCAATTGATTTTTTCCCCAGTTGGCGACTGCTACTCGCTCTTCTATTCTAATCACAACCGAGTCCGGCCATTCTTTTTTAACCCACGCTTTTTCTATCCACGGTAAAGCTTCCGCTGCCTCACGAACTTCAAGGAGGTTTACATTAAAGTAGTTGGCAATTAGGTGTTTTTCTAATCTTTTTTGCAGTTTCTTTTCATTAAGATGAAAAAACTCACCGGAAACTTTAACCGAACGAATTGGAAAATTATCAAAGGTGTTATGAAGCATAATCGGCGCAGTCAAAAGCACGACAACAAATAACGATACCGCCGCCAAAAAAGCCAACGGCTTTTTATTCGTCGTCGTTTTTTGCTGTGGCCGTTTTGCTTTCGCTGACCTATTTTTTGCTTCTGATTTATTCACTTTTTTTAACCGTTACGCTTCCACTTCAGCATGTTCTAAAATATTCATAACCAAATCAGCGAACTCCATACCCGCTGCTTTTGCCGCCATTGGAACCAAGCTATGGTCAGTCATACCCGGAACCGTATTCACTTCTAACAACCAAAATTTACCTTGCTCATCGCGCATGACATCCACTCGACCCCAGCCTTTACAACCAGCTACCTTAAACGCCTTAACGCAAAGTGCTTGCAAGTCATTCTCTTCTTCAGCACTCAAGCCACATGGACATAAATACTCAGTCTCGTTTGACTCATACTTCGCCTGAAAGTCATAAAAATCATTTGGCGTTTTCAGGCGAATTACTGGCAATGCTTTTCCGTTAAGCACGGCGCAGGTGTATTCGCTACCACTAATCCAGCGCTCTATTAAAATTTCACTATCATGCTCTTGAGCCAGGGCATAGGCTTGATGAAGATCGCTTTCATCCGACACTCTGGACATACCTATGCTAGAACCCTCATGAGGCGGCTTTACCATCACGGTGCCACCCAATTGCTCTAGCACTCCGTCTAATTCATCTTCATTCTCTGTGGCGACAAATTCCGGCGTTGGCAATCCAGCTCCTAGCCATAATTGTTTACAACGCAACTTATCCATAGCCAAAGCAGATGCCATGACCCCACTCCCGCTATAAGGAATCTCAAGCACATTCAGCACTGCCTGAATGATGCCGTCTTCACCGCCACGCCCATGAAGCGCTATAAAAGCGGAATCAATACCCTTAAGTTGCTCAATTAAGTGGCTATCGAAATTTATATCGATGCCCACTGCATCAACACCTCTTGATTGAAGCGCTGCTAGCACTGCATTTCCACTGCGCAGAGAAATGGCCCTTTCAGCTGAATTACCGCCAAATAAAACGCCCACTTTTCCGAATTGAGTCGCCATCATTAATTACCGCTTTCTACACTTCCTTTAATTGTGACTTGGCAAGTTTCGAAGCAATCGCCCCAACGTTACCAGCACCCTGGGTTAGCAAAACATCACCGTCTTGAAGAATATTCGTCAGCAGTTCTGGAATAGCTGCAGCATCTTCAACAAAAACTGGATCGATCTTTCCTCTGCTGCGAATGCTTCGACATAGACTTCTACCATCAGCGCCAGGAATAACATCTTCACCGGCAGAATAAACTTCCATCAGCAATAGAGCATCAACATCGGACAATACACTGACAAAGTCTTCATACAAATCCCTCGTTCGAGTGTATCGATGGGGCTGATACATCATCACCAAACGACGGTCTGGCCAGCTTTGTCTTGCAGCATCAATAGTCGCTGCAACTTCAGTTGGGTGATGCCCATAGTCATCCACCAAAGTCACCGAGCCTTTCTCAACTGTAAAATCGCCGTAAACCTGGAAGCGCCTGCCAACACCTTCAAATTTATTCAAAGCACTAATGATTGCATCATCACTAATACCTTCGTCGGTAGCCACTGCAATCGCAGCCAAAGCATTCAAGATATTGTGTCGACCAGGTGTATTCAGTGATATGCGTAATGATTCGCTTTTGTCTTTTCTAACCACTGTGAATTCAGATTGCATACCATCTAATTTCACATCAATGGCGCGCACATCAGCCTCGCCATTAAATCCATAGGTTACAATGGGGCGGGTCACATCCGGCATGATTTCCCTAACGTTGGGATCATCCACGCATAAAACAGCCAAACCATAAAACGGTAAGTTATGAAGAAACTGAATAAAGGTTTCTTTTAATTTATTAAAGTCACCACCATAAGTTGCCATATGGTCAGCATCGATATTGGTGACAATGGAAATCATGGGCTGAAGATGTAAAAAAGATGCATCACTCTCATCTGCTTCTGCGACAAAATAACGACTGCCGCCTAACTTAGCGTTGGTACCTGCACTGTTAAGTAACCCACCTATAACGAAAGTAGGATCCAGCTCGCCTTCTGCCATAATTGACGCAATCAAACTAGTCGTCGTTGTTTTTCCATGCGTGCCTGCCACCGCGATTCCATGGCGGTAGCGCATTAATTCAGCGAGCATTTCCGCACGCGGAACAATGGGAATCCGTAATTTACGTGCTTTTATAATTTCTGGATTAGTCTCATCAATCGCCGTGGAGACCACCACCACATTCGCTTTCGCAACGTTCTCTTCTTGATGGCCAATAAAGACCGTTGCCCCGAGTGATTCCAACCGTTGTGTATTGCGGCTTTTCTTAATATCGCTACCAGAAATTTGATAACCATGGTTCAGAAGTACTTCTGCAATACCACACATGCCTGCACCACCAACCCCAATAAAATGGATGTTGTGGATGCGACGCATCTCTGGAATTTCAATCATACGAGTGCTTGGCTTGTCGTTAGGCATAAACCACCTCCTCACACCCTCGTAAGACTTCATCCGTGGCATGTATCAGCGCTAGATTTCTAGCAGCCTCAGCCATGCGCAATAAATTACTTCGATCCAAAAAATGCTCCAAAATCAGATTCTTCAAAGAAGTCGCTGTCAAATCCTGTTGCTGGATCAAAATAGCAGCGCCATTATTTGCTAAATACTCGCCATTTTTAGTTTGATGATCATCTACCGCATAAGGGTAAGGTACTAACAACGAGCCCACCCCAGCTGCCGCCAACTCGGCAACAGTTAATGCTCCAGATCGACAAATCACCACGTCAGCCCAAGAATAAGCCGCTTGCATATCATCAATAAAAGGCAGCACCTCGGCATTAAGCCCATGTGCTTTGTATTTCTGTTGCGCCACTTCAAGGTTTTTGCCGCCAGCCTGATGTCGTATCTCAAATTCATCAGGTTGTTTCATTTCAGCAAATGCTTCCGGCACCAAACTATTGAGCGCTACCGCACCTTGGCTGCCGCCTAAAATTAAAACTCGAATAGGACCTTGGCGATCTACAAAACGCTGCTTCGGCACGTCAATATCTGCTATTTCTCTTCTAACCGGATTACCCGTTGTTCTTACTTCATGGTTTAAATCTACAAATGTACTCGGAAAGGCTTCAAAAACCATGGCCGAAAATTTCGCTAGTATTTTATTAGTAAATCCTGCAACGGCATTCTGCTCATGGATGCAAAGTGGTGTTCTCGACAACCACGCACCCACACCACCGGGGCCAGTCACAAAACCACCCATACCAAGTACTAAATCGGGCTTAAATTGTTTGATTAGCCTGAGTACTTTCAATATGGCCAACGATATTTTTATAGGTGCAAGAATCAAGCGTTTTATTCCTTGCCCGCGAACACCAGCAATATCTAAGTAAAAAATATCAATACCATTCTCGGGGACAATCCTGGACTCGATTCCTGCCTGAGTACCCAACCATTTAATCTCAGTGCCCTGTTCCTGAAATGCCTTGGCAACTGCCAATGCGGGAAAAACATGCCCCCCGGTTCCACCGGCCATAACCAAAACTCTTCTTAGTGGCTGACGACTCATGCGCTATGCCTCCCACCGTTTAACCAACGGGCCATAAAAGACATTTGCACTGTAGGGGCTGAACCTTTTGAAGATTTAGCTCTTTTCCCTTTTGGTTCTTTATCACCTTTGGATTTTTCGCCAATCATTTCATCAGTTGGGATAGGGATCTGCCCTAAAGCCATCAATTGATTTTCCTTACTAATTCGAAGCAATATCGCAATGATTACTGCATTGACTATTAAACTACTTCCACCATAACTGATTAGAGGTAACGTCAACCCCTTTGTTGGCAACAAACCACTACAAACGCCGATATTAATAAACGCCTGCAAACCAATCATCACGCCAAAGCCATAGGCGAGATAAGCATTAAATTTCGCTCCAAGCCGTTCTGCTTTTTGACCAATGGACAATACCACCAACACCAGCACCATAAACAAAGTAATAACGCTCAAAGAGCCAACCAGTCCGGTCTCTTCTGCGAAGATTGCAAACACAAAGTCTGTATGGGCTTCGGGAAGATAAAATAACTTTTGAATTCCATTACCCAAACCAACTCCAGTCATATCACCACGCCCAAAAGCAATTAAACTTTGAACTAACTGATAGCCAGAAGAAAACTGATCCGCCCAGGGATCGATATAGCCCGTTATACGCTTCCAGCGGTACTCCGATGACCAAACCAATGCAGCCCCTGCTAATGCACTTCCCAACATCACCAATGAAAATTGAGAGAATTTAACGCCGCCTAAAAACAGCATCGCGAAGACCGCGGACATAATCACGACGACCGCACCAAAATCTGGCTCTTTTAGAAGCAACAACACCATGAGCGATAGCACTAGTACAGGCTTCATAAACCCCCAAAAAGACCCTTGCACTTCATGTTGACGTCTTACTAAATATCCAGCCACATAGACCAGTACAAATATCTTAGCGATTTCAGAAACCTGTATCGTAATCAACCCTAAAGAAATCCATCGTGTAGAACCGTTTACGGTTCTGCCTATTCCAGGCACCAAAACCAGCACTAACAAAATATAAGCAAACACTAACAGGGCAGCACCACTACGTTGCCAGACTTTCATATGAACCTGATAGGCCAACATCGCAGCAATACCAGCCATCATTAAATAAATGGCATGTCGCTGGGTAAAATAAAATGGGTTGCCATAACGGATATCTGCAACATCTATAGAAGCTGATGCCACCATCACTAAACCGACAGACGCCAACGCACAAGCAATCAATAGCAACAACATGCTATGAATATTATTCGCTTGGTTTTGCTGGATCGTATTTCGCATTAGTGCTTCGGCTCCATATCATGAACTAACTTCATAAATTGATTGCCTCTGTCTTCAAAACCAGCAAACATATCGAAGCTTGCACAGGCCGGAGACAACAATACCGCATCACCGCGGCTAGCCATCTTTGCGGCTGAACTAACCGCTTCACTTAAATCATTGACCACCAGCGTGTTAACTGCGCTACCCAAAGCCTTCTCGATAAGTGGTGCATCTCTTCCAATGAGTATCAATGTTTTCACATAGTTACTTACGGCATCTTTTAGCACACAAAAGTCTGCGTCTTTACCCTCTCCTCCTGCAATTAACAGGATTTTACCTTTTAGCTCACTACCAATACCGTTAATTGCTGCGAGTGTTGCACCTACATTGGTCCCCTTCGAATCATTGAACCAATCAACAGCCTCTATAGACGCAACCCACTGACATCGATGCGATAAACCTGCAAATTCATTAAGCGTGCACACCATGGATTCCATAGGTACACCTAACGCTTTACCGATCGCGACCGCCGCCAAAGCGTTTAATTGATTATGTCGCCCCTTAACTTTTAATTCGCTAGCTTTAACAATGGGAGAATGATCCGTGGCTAACCAAATATCTTCACCGCGATTCACGATACCGAACTCTTCTTCTGTTGGTTGCGAAGCAAGAAAGTACAACTTATTACCCACATCGGTAGTTGGTTCCGAAAATACATCATCTTTATTAATGACAGCTGTTTCACAACCTTCATAGATTCGTTGTTTAGCTCGGGCATAATCTGCTAAATCATCATAGCGATCCATATGGTCTTCGCTGATATTTAGGATAGTAGCCACCTTTGCGTTTAAACCTTCAGTGGTTTCCAACTGAAAACTTGATAATTCCAACACATATATATCAGCTTCTATCCCTTGATTGAGCAACTCCATCACAGGAATTCCAATATTCCCAGCAACGACAGCGTTCATACCTGCATCTTGGAGCAATTTACCTACCAACGTTGTCACTGTACTTTTCGCATTAGAACCAGTAATGGCCACAATTGGCTTTTTCACATAACGTCGAAACAATGTGATATCTCCAATCACAGATACACCTTGTTCCATTGCTTCCCGTATGGCTTTTTGTTTAATTGAAATCCCGGGGCTAACCACTAACTCATCAAATCCTTGCAGGATTTCTTCAGTCAAAGCGCCGCCTCTAAATTCCAGATCTGGAAATTCATCGGTCAATTCTTCAAGACCAGGAGGGTTTTCTCTGGTGTCTACAGCCACCACAGATTTACCCTGACTTTTCAAAAAGCGCACACAGGACTTGCCAGTTTGGCCTAGCCCTAGTACTGCAATCGAATCCGCGCTTTTCTCTGCTGTCATCAAAACTTCCTATTACCGCAACTTCAGAGTTGCTAAACCAATCAACACCAAAATAACGGTGATAATCCAAAAGCGAACAATCACTTTTGGCTCGGCCCATCCCTTCAATTCAAAATGATGATGAATGGGAGCCATTCTAAAAATACGTCGCCCTGTTAACTTATAAGAGCCTACCTGCAATATCACTGAAACCGTTTCCATCACGAAAACGCCGCCCATAATAAACAGCACTATTTCCTGACGAACAATAACCGCAATTACACCTAGCGTGGCCCCAAGAGCCAATGCCCCCACATCCCCCATAAACACTTGTGCGGGATAAGTGTTGAACCATAAAAAGCCCAAACCTGCTCCAACAAGAGCACCGCAAATAACGATTAATTCACCCGTTCCGGCTATGTATGGGAAATGTAAGTATTCAGCGAAATTCACGTTACCAGTCACGTAAGCAAACACACCCAATGCACCACCCACCAGAACTGTTGGCAAAATTGCTAAACCATCCAAACCATCAGTTAAATTAACTGCGTTTGATGTACCAACAATCACAAAATAAGTGAAAGGAACATACAACAGTCCCATTTCCCACTGAACATTTTTCAAGAAGGGGATTAACAAAGCCGTTTCCGCTGGCGCAGTGGCTGAAATATATAAGAAAACAGCAGCGCCAAAGCCGGCTATTGATTGCCAAAAGTACTTCCACTTAGCGGGCAAACCACGAGAGTTCTTCTGCACGACTTTGCGATAATCGTCCACCCAGCCAACAGCGCCAAATACAAGCGTTACAATCAGAACCACCCACACGTAGCGGTTCGATAAATCTGCCCATAACAGAGTGCTTACCGAAATCGCCACCAATATTAGCGCACCACCCATCGTAGGTGTTCCCGCCTTACTCAAATGGCTTTGAGGCCCATCATCGCGAATAGCTTGCCCAATTTGGTGATAGCTTAATTTTTCGATCATGTAAGGGCCGACAATAAATGCGATCACCAAAGCGGTAAGCACACCCAAAATACCTCTAAAAGTGAGATACTGAAAAACGTTAAATACTGATGCGTATTGCGCCAAATACTCGGCTAACCAAAGTAGCATCAATCGACCCCTTGCTCGTTATTCTTAGGTTCGCATAGTTGCTGCACCACTTGCTCCATGCCTGCACTGCGAGAACCCTTCACTAATATTGTTTTCGGCTTTTCTGATTCTAAGTAAGTGACGATCTCTGCAAACTCATCGAAGCGCACACAAACTTGGTCATCGCCTTTAAATTGATTAAACCCAACCAAGTAGTCCGCTGCATGCTTACCTTTAGCAATCAAGTAATTGATTCCTTGCAATGCAACAAACTCTCCCACTTCTCGATGCATCGAAGGCGCATGTGCACCTAACTCAGCCATATCACCTAAGACCATACAAGTAACAGTATCTAAATCGCCCAACATACCCGCAGCCGCCTTTATAGAAACGGGGTTGGCATTATATGAATCATCAATAACTACCTGATCACCCAAATCGATCGGATACAAGCGACCTTTAATGGCTTCCAAGGACTCCAGTCCAGACTTGATTTGGCTTAGCTCCGCCCCCATCAAACCCGCCACAGATGCTGCAGTAATTGCATTTAAAACACTATGCTTACCTAAAATAGGCAACTGTATTTCAATAGACCCCCTTGGGGTATTTAAAGTAAACCGATATTGGCCCGCGCTATTTACACTAATATCGGAACCATAATAGGCCGCATCTTGATCTTCTAAAGAAAAACCAAATTGCTCGTAGCCTGACGCTGTTTGTTGCCAATACTCACTATACTTGTCATCAAAGTTAATGATCGCTTTACCATTTGCCACTAAGCCTTGGTAAATTTCACCCTTGGCCCGTGCTACATTTTCAGCTGATCCAAAGCCCTCAATATGAGCAGAACCAGCATTAGTGATGGTGGCCACATTGGGTTTTACCAAAGACACCGTATAAGCAATTTCACCAATATGATTCGCGCCTAATTCAATAACCGCATAGCGATGTTTTTCATTGATAGACAAAAGCGTTAATGGCACACCAATTTCATTATTGTAATTACCTTTAGTTGCCAGGGTTTCTCCGCTCAACGACATAATAGTGGCTACCATTTCTTTGACGGATGTTTTTCCACAGCTACCGGTCACTGCTACAGTAGGTATATCAAACTGGCTTTTCCAAGCAGCAGCCAAAGCACCCAAACCATGCAATGTGTTCTCCACAATGATCGTGGGCAAATCAGAATCAACTTTTTCACTCACCATTAAAGCAGAGGCACCCAATTCTTCAGCAGTTTTTACATAAGTATGGCCATTGAAATTTGGTCCTTTCAAAGCAACAAACAAATCACCTTTGGCAAGCGTTCGCGTATCCGTGCTTACCGAAGCGAACGCTACATCCGTTCCTTTTAATTCACCGTTAATGGCTTTGGCCGCTTCTGCTAATCGCATAAAGACTCCGGATCTGAAAAACGTTTCATTAATGCTTTGCGTGCTACTTTAATATCGCTAAATGGATGCTTCACACCATCGATCTCTTGATAATCTTCATGACCCTTGCCAGCCACTAGCACCCAATCTTTTGCAGCAGCTCGCATCACAGCATCAGCAATAGCGGCTTTGCGATCTTTTTGAACATAGTAATCAGCATCTAGCTCAAAACCAGATTCAACCGCTTTCAGTATTGTTTCAGGCTTTTCCGTTCGAGGATTGTCATTGGTTAACACAATACGGTCAGCAATTCGTGAAACTACTTCCCCCATTAATGGGCGCTTACCTTCATCACGATCCCCACCACAACCAAACACACACCACAACTCCCCTTCACAATGTTTACGTAGCGTTGTAAGGGCTTTATCTAAAGCATCCGGCGTATGCGCATAATCAACAACGATGGTTGGAAGACTTTTCGAGCTAACTTGGACGGCTTCATCCTCAGCAATACTTACTAATTCCATACGACCGTGAATTGGTAATAATGTTGCGGCAGCTTTTCGGATTTCTTTTAACCCATACCCCTTAGCGATCAAGACACCACACACAACAAGCACGTTTGCAATATTAAATTCGCCCACCAAGGGCGTACTTATTGCTACTGACTCACCCGCATAATGCAGCCAGAATTCAACACCCTGGCCACTAAAAGTGATTTGATCTGCAAAAATATCAGCCGAGCTATCAAGCAGTGAAAAAGTCATCACATTAACGTTATCAGCGACTCTCTTTTTCATCGCCATAACGCGCTCATCGTCAGCATTGAGCACTACATGCTGTAGACCTTGCCAACGCACCAATATTTCTTTAGCTTTTTGATAAGCTTTCATGCTGCCATGGTAATCAAGATGATCACGGCTTAAATTAGTGACGGCTGCAATATTAATGGCAGTGCCCTGCAATCGACCTTGCTCTAAGCCATGAGATGATGCTTCCATAGCGACCACCGACGCCCCCTGCTTTTTATATTCATGCAAGGCGGCTTGAAGCTCCAATGCGCCGGGCGTGGTATTCGCAGTATCAACTAATTCACCAGGAAACCCATTACCCAAGGTTCCAACCACTGCAGCCTTATCACCTAAAGCAACTAATGCTTGAGCAACTAACTGGGTGACACTGGTTTTGCCATTGGTTCCTGTCACCGCTATTACATCAAGTTGTTGCGAAGGATGACCATAAAAGCTTGAAGCGATATCCCCAACAGCTTCCACCAACCCATCCATTTCAAGCAGCGGGCAGTTCAAATCCTTTAACCAAGCTTTTTGTTCTGAATTAGAAGCAGTTTCAGCCAATACACAACGAGCACCAGCAGCAACAGCTTGCTGTGCAAACTGCCGGCCGTCACTATGTACACCTGGGTAGGCCATAAACAGGTCTCCCGGCTGCACTTTGCGACTATCGACTTGCAAATTGCTCACTTCCATTTTCTTCAGATCATCACTTAACGTTATCGGTAGAAAGCTTTTCAGTTTTCTTGGTTTCACTTGCTTTGTATCTTCACCGTCACCATTGTTACTTGATTTAGCCATTGGATTTAGTCATTCCAATCTCAAATATTGGGCTCTGGTTTCTTATTCACTTGCACCCACTGCTCTGGTGCTCGATCAGGAGGCACGTTCTTTACCCGAAGTAAACCGGACATCACTCTCGAAAATACAGGTGCAGCCACTTGACCGCCGTAATACTCATCCCCCTTGGGATCATCAATTACCACCACCAATGCAATTTGTGGATCGTCCACCGGAGCAACACCAGCAAACAATGCGAGATAGCGATGATCTTCGTAGCCCATTGCAGACAGCTTATGCACAGTGCCAGTTTTGCCTGCTACGCGATAACCAGGCACTCTTGCTTTTTTCGCTGTACCGCCTTTTGCTGTTACCGTTTCCAACATAGTTAACACATCGCTGGCGACTGACTCGCTAAGCACTCGAACACCTTCTTCTGGCTTCTCCAGCTTTAACAAAGAAAGCGGCCTTTTAATGCCGCCTGATCCGATTACTGCATATGCCTGCGCTAACTGAAGCGTGGTGACTGATAACCCATATCCATAGGAAAGGGTGGCTACTTCAATGGGACGCCAACGCTCCTTAAAAGGCATAATGCCAATACTTTCTCCTGGAAAACCGATTCCCGTTGCTTCACCTAGCCCAACACGTCTAAACGTATCCGCAACCGCGTCTGGCTCTAGTGAAAGCGCTAATTTGCTCGCGCCCACATTACTGGACTTTGTTATTACGGTGGTCACCGGAATAACGCCATAATTGCTCATGTCACGAATACGTTTACTGCCAACTTTCAAGAATCCAGGACTTGTATTGATATAACTATCCGCTTTCCACTTACCGCTTTCCAAAGCAGCAGCCACTGTAAATGGTTTTACAGTTGATCCCGGTTCAAAAACATCTGTCACTACACGATTTCTAAAATTAGGCACATCCTTTCTAGATCGATTATTGGGGTTATAAGATGGCTGATTAGCCATTGCTAAAATTTCCCCAGTATCAATATCCACGGCAACCACTGTGCCGGCGCTGGCCTTATATTCTTTGACTGCGGTCAACAGCTCTTTGTAGGCAAGATATTGCGCTCGCAGATCGATACTTAGCGATAAATTCTGACCAGGTTCTGCATTCTTAATTAAACCAATATCTTTAACTACTCGACCATGCAGATCTTTAACAACCCGTTTCTTACCAGGGTGACCTTGGAGCAATTCATCGTAAGCTAATTCAATACCTTCTTGACCGTTTTCATCAATATCCACAAAACCTACGATATGAGCGGCCACTTCCCCTGCAGGAAAGTAACGTCGATATTCTGTGAGACCATGCACTCCTGGCATTTTTAGCCCCAACACTTCTGCCGCTTTATGTGGCGACATGTGGCGACGTAGATAAATAAACTGTTTGTCTTGATTTCTCAGAACGCGATCGCGCAATCTACTCTCAGTGGTGTTAAGTTTTTTCGCAAGTAATGGAAACTGGCTTTGGCTGGCAATGAGTTTCTGCGGATTCGCCCAAACGGTTGTAACAGGTGTACTTACTGCTAATGGCTCTTCATTGCGATCTTGAATGATGCCACGATAAGCCGGAATTTTTTCACTTCTCAAAACACGCTTATCGCCTTGCACTTGCAAAAAATCACGATCAACCACTTGCAAATAAACAACACGAGAAGCCACACCCAAACCGACACACAGCATCATGGCAGCCACCAAATAGAAGCGCCAAGAAGAAACACCCATTTGTGCTTCGTTAACCTGTATGTCTTTTTTAGCTTTCATATTTATTGGCTTATCATTACCACTTGCTGTGGCTCCGGTACTTTCATATTCAATTTTTTACTAGCCAATCGCTCAACCCGATTAAAGGATCCCCAGGTGCTTTGCTCTAGCAATAGTTGTCCCCACTCGGTTTGCAGCTCATTACGCTGATTTTGCAAGTATTGAAACTCTGCAATCAGCTTTCGCGTTTGATAAGTTGAATAAATCACCCCAAACGCAGACACCAACATAAACAACGCCGCCATTCCCACTAAAAGCCAAGCTTTTGGAGAACTAACAACACTGCCATCAGTAGATATATTTTTTTCTTCAACATTCGATTTCGACTTTGCCATATCACATCAACTTCTCTGCAACACGCATCACTGCACTTCGGGAACGAACATTTTCTTCAACTTCTTTCTCGGAGGGTTTAATCGCCTTACCAATCAATTTCAGGCGACGATTAATTTGATCCTCCCGCAGCGGCAAACCTTTTGGCGCATCACCTTTAGCTTGCTTTTGCATAAACCGTTTTGCTAAACGATCTTCCAAAGAATGGAAACTTATAACCACCAAACGACCGGATACTTTTAATACTTCGAGACTGTCATCCAATGCAGCAGTTAAGTCATCTAGCTCGCCATTAATAAAGATCCGAATACCTTGAAACGAGCGAGTTGCCGGGTGCTTAAATTTGTCTTTCACGGGAACAGCCGAATCGATCAGCTCTGCTAGCTCAAAGGTGGTGTTTAGCGAACCCGTTTCACGATGCTTTACAATGGCGTTAGCGATACGTTTTGCGAATTTCTCTTCACCATACTCTTTAAGCACAAACGCAATATCTTTGGCATCAGCTTCTGCTAACCAGTCTGCAGCGGACTGACCTTCCGTATTATCCATGCGCATGTCTAACGGGCCGTCTTTAGAAAAACTAAAGCCTCGCTCAGCATCATCAATTTGAGGGGAAGAAACGCCTAGATCCAACATCACGCCGGTGATGTTGCCACGCCATTCCTTAGCCTCTTTCTTACTGATGTGGTCTAACGCTGTTTGCATCGTTGCAAAGGACCCGTGCACAATTTCAAATCGAGCATCCTGCTGCGCTAATTCGTCAGCAACACGAATTGCTTCAGGATCTTTATCAAACGCCATCAAGCGACCTTTCTCACTCAATCGACTCAGAATTTCTCGACTATGCCCACCCCTACCAAAGGTTCCATCGATATAGAACCCATCAGGATCCACGACCAAGGCGTCCACGGCTTCGTGGAGCAGTACCGATATATGCTCAGACATAACCGGCCCTACAACGACAGCGTCATCATTTCATCTGGAAGAGCCTCGTCTCCCAGATTGTCTTCTTCAAGCCAGGAATCTCGTTTACTGTTCCATAGCTCTTCAGACCAAATTTCGAATTTTTTACCCTGGCCTACCAGCATGATTTTTTTATCTAGCTCAGCATAAGTTCGTAGCACCGGTGGCACTACTAACCGACCATTACTATCCATTTCCACATCGGTGGCGTGACCAATCAGCAAACGTTGTACACGACGAGCCGCCTTATTAAAGCTGGGCAAGGCTTCGATCTTGCGCTCAATCTCCATCCAGTCAGCAATTGGGTAAAGAAGCAGGCACTTTTCTTCGGTATCGATGGTGGCCACCATCTGACCATCGCAACGTTCTTGCAACGAATCACGATAGCGGGTTGGCATAGCCATCCTGCCCTTCGCATCCAGATTGATTGCATTCACGCCTCGAAACACGACCTATTACCCTACTTACTTAACCTTGTTTAGTATTTGCCTTAAGGACAAATCGCCTAAGTTTATTAGCCCCAAAAGGACCCACCGAACTCCACTTTTTGGGCTTATATTTCCAATTAAATCCACTTTTACCCACTTTGCACCACTTTTTCACACTATAGGGATCGCAAGACCTTATTGTCAAGGAATGGGCAGGGCCAAAAACCGTGATATGCCACGAAAAAACAACAAGTTACGTGAATCGAATCGACAAAGCGGAGAGACAAACCGGGAAAATAACGAGGGCTTTCAGAACCTTAAAGAAGACAACTTAAAGTAGTTTCTTAAGAGTGAGATTATTTTGAAATAAAAAAACTGGTTAATAGATAGTTTTCTGTTTAATTTTTCGCCACAGAGCCCCTGGAAAGAAATCCGTGATAAAGGAGAGATAATAAAGTCAGCCGATAAGCCGGGTTCTGTCGTGGACAATCATTCATCTAGGACTTGCGTCACCATAAATCTCAAGCAACCTACCCGAACTCAGTGCGGGTCACACCAATGAGTTCCTATTTGGTCTTGCTCCGAGTGGGGTTTACCATCGCCACAACTGTTACCAGTTGCGCGGTGCGCTCTTACCGCACCTTTTCACCCTTACCGCATCTGCCCGAAGACGGATGAGGCGGTTTCCTTTCTGCTGCACTTTCCGTAGGCTTTCGCCCCCCAGGAGTTACCTGGCGCCGTACCCTTTGGAGCCCGGACTTTCCTCTCCTTTGCGCCCGAAAGCACAAAGCAGCGATTGCCTGGCCGACTTTATTGCTGCAAAAGTTAGCGGTAAATGCTCACTAACGCAAGATTTTCTAGCGCTACTTTTCTCGATATTCCAGCACAGCCTGATAAAGCTGGTTCTTTTTGTGACCGGTAATTTTAGCTACCACTTCGCATGCCTTCTTTAGAGGCAAGGCATCAGCCGCAATTTCCACTGCTTCGAGTATTTCCGCACCAAGAGAGGATTCGCGCTGCTTTTCAGGCGGCGCAATCAGGACAACCCACTCCCCTCGCTGCAAATCAGGATCTTGTTGCAAGACTTCAATCAACTCACCAGGAGTGCCAGGCAAAAAGCGCTCGAAAGATTTGGTGAGTTCCTTTGCCAAACAAACCGACCGCTGGGCATCCACAGCTTGAATCGCTTCAAGCAAATCAATAATACGACGCGGAGATTCATAGAGCACAGTGGTTGCAGCTTGCTTCATGAGCTCAGCAACGCTTTGCTGTCTCGGGCCACTCTTCTGCGGCAGAAATCCCGCAAACAAGAAGCGATCAGTTGGTAGACCGCCTGCACTTAACGCAGCAATCGCTGCACAAGCGCCGGGAATAGGAACAACCTGGATGGATTGCTGTCGAGCTTGATTCACGATCACATACCCAGGATCACTAATAAGCGGTGTACCCGCATCAGATACCAAGGCGACATTATCACCAGCCAACATTTTATCGATCAACATTTGTGCACGTTCGGTCTCATTGTGCTCATGCAATGAAACCATCTTTGTAGAAATCTGATAGGCGTCGAGCAATTTTCGAGTGTGGCGGGTGTCTTCAGCGGCAATAACATCAACTTCTTGTAAAATTTTCAGTGCACGCTGACTAATATCGTCGAGATTCCCTATGGGTGTCGCTACAATATAGAAAATTCCTTGTTGACCCATAGATTATCGAACCTCAGTAATGATAAATAAAACGCTGTTAATTGCCTTGATAGTAATGGCTCTTGTTGGCTGCGACAACGGCCGCGTTCAAAACCAGCCTGTCGATACTACACCTAAAGATCCCATCGCCCATATGCTGGAGCAAGCGCAAAGCCTTCCATCGCCACAGGCAGAGCTGCTGATGCTAAAAGCCATTAAGCAACTACGACTAGAAAATAAATATGGCGAGGCACAACGCGTATTAGATTCTATTGATCCCTCAGTGCTTCCCAACCTGTTAAAAGCTGACTTTGTTCTTGAGACTGCACGCTTGGCGCTAATCAATCAAAACACCGAATTAGCACAACAATTACTAGCCACCGACCAACTGCAACTGTTAACAATTACCCCAAGCCTACCACTAGAGAAGCAAAACGAAATCAGTCTACTCAGAGCCGTGGCTTATGAGTATAACGGTGATTTTTTTCGTGCCGCCCAAGAGCGTATATTCGTAGCGCCAATGCTGGATGAAGAATTGCGTAGCAGTAACCAAGAAGCGATTTGGCAAGATTTAACGGCCATTCCTACCGAAATGCTGGAAGTGTTATCTCGGGATGCGGCACACCCGGAAACTCGCGGCTGGTTTGAGTTAGGCTGGCTTTACAAAGCCTACCAAGATGATATGGATAACCAAATTCGCCAATTAAAAGATTGGCAAACTCGCTACCCTACACACCCAGCAGCGATAGAAATGCCGCATGCGTTAGCAATACTCACCGAACTACTCCAGCAGCGCCCCAACAAGATCGCAGTGCTTCTCCCAACTAAGGGCCGCTTCTGGCCAGCTGCAAGAGCGATTCGAAACGGCTTTATGGCTGCACACTACGCAGCGATGGAAACACGCAAGCAGCTTCAGCAAACAGAAGAATCGCCACTATTGATTCGTTTTTATGATTCGTCTTCCGTAGACACATTCCAAGCCAATTACCAAAAAGCGGTCGATGAAGGCGCAGAACTAATCATTGGCCCGCTTCAGAAAGAGAACGTAAAACTCTTACAGCAGAGAGAAAGCTTGCCTGTTGCCACGATCGCTCTTAACTACGGTACCCCCAACATTGAAAACCCAACGAATTTATTCCAATTTGGCTTATCCGCTGAAGAAGAGGCACGCCAAGCAGCCGAACGCGCCTGGAGCCGTGAATTCGAAAATGCCGGCGTGCTGTATCCAGATGGAGAATGGGGCGAGCGAGTATTTAACGCATTTGCGGAACATTGGCATTCACTTGATGGCAGAGTGCTCGCGAGTGCGGCCTACTCGAAAAGTAATTCCATATCCAACGCAATTAAGCAGATGCTGCTAATTGAGCAAAGCCAGCAACGCTCTCGAGAATTGCGACGCATCATCGGTCACAAACCTGAATTCCAACCTAGACGTCGCCAAGATGTAGACTTTGTATTTGTATTTGCGTCTCCAAAGCAGGCAAGACAAATAAAACCTTTATTTGATTTTCATTATGCCGCCGATGTGCCTCTGATTGCGTCGTCACGGATCTATGAAGGTAAAAACAACAAGGATCTTAACAAGGATCTAAATGGTATCGAGTTTTGCGACATCCCCTGGGTATTCGGTGAAGCAAGCAAGGCCAAAACAATGCTCGAAGAAGCCTGGCCTAAAGCAGACCACCGCTACCACCGCTTCCACGCACTCGGGGTTGACGCCTATCGTCTGCACTCGCGCATTCAATTGCTAACCGCCGTTGAAGATTCGAAATTCTTTGGGGCAACAGGGTCTTTATCTTTGAACAGCCAAAATACTATTGAGCGAGCTCTATCCTGGGCCCAGTTCAAAAGCGGTATTGCCATGGTTGTACCGAAAATAACACGAACCAAGGAACCTGATGGCGAAGAAACCCAAGATATCGACGGCGAAGGAGCAGAGCCCGCGATTAATTCAGACCAATCCACCCCAGAAACCGCTGAACCGGCCGCAACGCCAATCAAAGGCAGCTTCCCCCAACCAACGGCGGGAATACGGCCAGCAAATGGAGCAACTAGCGAGACGCTACCTAGAGAGCCAAGGGCTCAGCTTTAGAGAAGCAAATTACCATTGCAAAATGGGTGAAATCGACCTGATCATGATCGACGGAGACTCCCTGGTGTTCGTGGAAGTGAGATTCAGAACTAATGCCGATTATTGCCCACCACTAGAATCTATTACTAGGGCCAAACAAAGAAAAGTCATCAAAGCGGCATCACACTACTTGCTGAGCCGATTTAACAGTCATGATATAGCATGCAGATTTGACGCTGTGGGTATTACCCAAAGCCATTGCAGTGAACCCAAGATAGAGTGGATTAAAAACGCTTTTTATTAATTAGCTTCGGTAATCAACAGCAACAGCTTTTCTCTCAAACAAAATTCTACGTATAATCCCGTTTAACCCACCAGCATTAGGATTTACTATGCTTGAAGAACGAGTGAGCTCGCTGTTCGATGATCGTATAGAAGCGCTGTTTCAAGCGAAGGAAGATTTAACACCGCTTATAGCGCAAGCAGGCGAACTGCTTGTTCACTCATTGCTGTCAGATGGAAAGGTCATCAGCTGCGGCAATGGCGGGTCTGCTAGCAACGCTGCAATATTCACCGCCAAGATGCTAAACCGCTTTGAAAGGGAGCGCCCCGCTTTACCAGCTATATCATTGACAGCTGATTCCAACACGCTCACAGCCATTGCCGAAGACTACAGCTATAACGATGTTTTCTCGAAACAAATTAGGGCTATCGGCCAGCCCAATGACCTTTTGTTAGCGATCACCACCTCAGGAAAATCAGCCAATATGGTACAGGCCGTACAAGCAGCTCATGACCGTGAGATGACAATATTAGCAATCACCGGAAAAGACGGCGGCGATGTTGCTCGCTTGCTTTACCCAGAAGATATGGAAATTCGAATTACTTCAGATTCGTTACCTCGTATCCATGAAATCCACCTATCCATCATTCATATGCTTTGCGATTTAATTGATGGACAACTTTTTGGCATGGAATGAGTCAAAGGAATAACGGCGCGCTATAAACGCCATGTTAATCAATGGATAGATAAAAGACTTATGAAAAAATCAAAGCTACACATTTCCCCAGCGATGAAGCCAACCAACCTTTTGGTCATGATTCTGATCTGCCTGAGCACTCTGCTTCAAGGTTGTGCCAGCATAATCGCCTCAACTAGTGAGCCCGGTCATATTGATGAGCCCAAGAACACTAGAACCTTCGGCACTTATGTGGAAGACCAAAACATAGAAGTAAAAGTGAAAGCCAATCTTTTAAATGCAGACCAGCGCTTCGGAAAAGCCAACGTCGGAATAACAAGTTACAATCGCATTGTATTAATGGTTGGCCAAGTTCCTTCCCAAGATATGCTGGATAGCGCTAGCAAAATTGCGGGTAAAGTTCGCGAAGTAAGGAAAGTGCATAATGAGATGACTCTTGCCGAACCCCTCACCTTAGGCAATAGAGCCAATGATAGCTGGATAGCTACAAAAATTAGAGCTCACATGATTGCTACCAAAGACTTCCCTGCATCCAGAACTGTCACTGTAGTGGAGAATGGCGTGGTTTATTTAATGGGACTGCTTTCAGAAACTGAGGCCAATTGGGCTGTCGATATTGTGAGACAGGTCTACGGTGTTAAGAAAATCGTGAAGATCATTGAGTACACCTCATAACTAGAGTCCCGCATACCCCATACAATAAAAAAGCCGCTCAATAGAGCGGCTTTTTTATTTTTAATTTGAAGCTACTTAACTACTTTCAAACTTGGTCTACCCGAACCAGTAGGAGGTGTTGGTGGTGGCTCATCACCGTCGCCACCATTTCCCGACTCAGTGGAAGGCGGTATTTCATCCGCTTCAAAAAACATACCTCGACCATTTTCCTTCGCATAAATGGCCAGCACTGCACCAATAGGAATATAAATTTCTTGAGCTTTTCCACTAAAGCGGGCAGAAAACTGAATAAATTCATTATCCACATGAAAGTGACGAACTGCGCTGGGAATGACATTCAGAATGATCTTGCCATCTTTAATGTATTCGTTGGGCACAGTCACAGCAGGGTAATCCGCATTCACCAACAAATACGGAGTGCAGTTATTGTCGACAATCCACTCATACAGTCCCCTCACTAAGTATGGGCGACTGGGAGTCATCGTGTCATCAGTCATAGAGATTAACGCATTTCCCGCTCAGCGTCGGACAAACTCGCCTGAAAGGCATCACGCTCGAACAAACGATCCATGTAGGCAAGTATATTGCCAGCTTTTGCTTTAGGTAGTTCAATTCCTAGTTGTGGCAAACGCCAAAAGATTGCTGCAACTGTACAATCAACCAAAGTATAGTCTTCGCTCATGAAAAATGGCTTTTCTGAGAAGATGGGATCGATAGTGATAAAGCTCTCTTGAAGCTCTTTTCGATACTTCGCAAGGGTCGCTTCTTTCTCAACACCCGCAGCCAAGGTATCGATCTTATTACACCAGTCTCGCTGAATACGATGCAACCATAAACGGCTGCGCGCACGCTCAACAGGATAAACAGGCAACAACGGCGGATGAGGGAAACGCTCATCAAGATATTCCATCATCACATTTGGCTCATATAAATAGAGCTCTCTATCCACTAAAGTTGGAAGCTCGTTATATGGGTTCAAAGAAGCAAGATCTTCCGGTTTGTTGCTGGCATCCACATCGATAACCTCAACGGCTACACCTTTTTCAGCTAACACAATACGAACACGATGGCTGTAATGATCTTTGCCATCTGAATAAAAGGTCATAGAAGAACGCTTTGCCACTACACCCATGAAGTTACTCCCCTTTGATGAGTCATTCCAGCATGCTGGATACTATCATTTTCACTTAATTTTTAAGACAAAAAGGGCAGCTCAGCAAATCAGAGCCACCCTTCAAACTTTCGACATTAGTTAATAGAAATTAATGAATGTCTTTCCAATATTCTCTATTCAACATGTACGCCATAGGCAACATGAGGAAAACCAAGAATGCGATGACCCAAGCACCCAGTCTTTCGCGCTCAGCTCGAATGGGTTCAGACATGTAAACCATGAAGTTAGTCAGGTCAGCCATGCGCTCTTTGAATTCCTCTTCACTTAACTCATCCTGCATATTCTGCAAAACGTGTGGCATACCAACATCTTTAAAAACATTGTTATTAACGCCCCATGGACGAGACTCATCCATAGTAAAGTTGACTAGGTAAGAGTAGATCCAATCTGCACCTCGAACTCTCGCTTGAAGGGTAAGATCTGGAGGAACTCCTCCAAACCACTTCTTAGCAAGATCAGCAGGAATTGCAGACTGCATTGTTTCACCAATTTTATCTGTAGTGAACACCAGGTTTTCCATCATAACATCATGAGGGATACCCAAATCATCTGCTACTCGCTCATAACGCATGTATTGAGCTGAATGACAGCCCAAGCAGTTGTTCACATAAATTTGCGCACCCTTTTGAAGCGACACTTTGTCATCCATATTGATGGGCGCATGCACGACGTACGGATTATTTCCGCCACCTGCCGCAACACTTAGGGCAGGTATACACAAGGCTACTAAAGCAATAATTATCTGTTTCATCAGTGCGACATCCTTACCCTTTCTGGTACTGGCTTAGTGGTTTCTTTTGACGTCCAGAAGGGCATCAAAACAAAATACGCGAAATAGAACACTGTACATATCTGACCTAACAAACGGTAAGTCATTTCGATTGGCAAGAAGCCAACGATTGTATCAGGGTTCTTCACACCACAAATACCAAGGATGATGAAGCTCACTACAAAACCAACTAGCATCAACTTACTGATAATGCCTTTATAGCGAATGGACTTAACGGGACTTCGATCTAACCAAGGAAGCACGAATAGGATTGCAATCGCTGCACCCATCGCAATTACACCGAATAGCTTATCAGGTACTGCACGGAGAATCGCATAGAAAGGAGTGTAATACCAAACCGGCGCAATGTGATCCGGAGTTTTCAGTGGGTTAGCAGGTTCAAAGTTGGGCTTCTCTAGGAAATACCCCCCCCCATCAGGGAAGAAGAACACCACAACGGAGAACACTATCAAGAAAATAACCACAGCTTGAATATCGTGAACGGTATAATAAGGGTGGAAAGGAATCCCGTCTTTAGGAATGCCGTTCTCATCTTTGTTCTGCTTGATTTCAATGCCGTCAGGGTTGTTAGATCCCACTTCGTGAAGCGCGATAATGTGCATTACAACCAAAGCAAGAATAACGATTGGCAGAGCCACAACGTGAAGCGCGAAGAATCGATTCAATGTGATACCAGAAATCAGGTAATCACCGCGGATCCACTCCATTAGGCCATCACCTATTACCGGTATCGCACCGAATAAGGATACGATTACCTGAGCCCCCCAGTAGGACATTTGCCCCCAAGGAAGTAAATAACCCAAGAAGCCTTCTGCCATAAGTGCGAGGTAGATGGTCATACCGAAGATCCATACTAGCTCTCGAGGAGCTCGATAAGATCCATACATCAAACCACGGAACATGTGCATGTAAACCACAACGAAGAACGCCGATGCACCAGTAGAATGCAGGTAACGCAATAACCAGCCGTACTCAACATCACGCATCATGTTCAGCTCTACTGACATAAACGCGCCTTCAGCAGAAGGATTGTAAAGCATGGTTAACCAGATACCAGTTAACAATTGGTTAACCAACACTAGAAGCGAAAGCGAACCAAAGAAGTACAAGAAGTTGAAATTTTTAGGAGCGTAATACTTGCTTAAGTGCTCCTCGTACATTTTTGTGGCAGGGAAGCGAGCATCTACCCAACCCATTAAGTTTTGGAACATACTCATTATGCAGCCTCCCCATCTTCACCAATTTTGATCAAGGTGTCGGAC
>JAKSAW010000047.1 GCA_022361455.1 Pseudomonadales bacterium
AGCGAGATGTCATTGAGTTTATATCCCTATATTTATACACATACGCTATCTATATGTTGGTTGTTCTTATTTTAGACAGTACAAAAATAAATGACTATCTATCTTATGGGGTATATGTGAAAAATTCCATAAAACCATTCTCAACGAGCTTTACCAGGTAACCTTTAGGAAAAGCTTTACACGATAATTTATTTGTATTTCTTCGCTTCGTCCGAGTTATTTAACCATAGTAGAAAAGCGTCCTCTGGCATGGGGCGTGCAATGTGATAACCTTGTGCCGTGTCACATCCCAGATTCTTTAGATGTATTAGTGTTTCATCATTCTCAATTCCTTCAGCGACCACGCTCAGGCCGAGGTTTTGTGCCATACGAAGTGTGGTTTCAACTATTATCTGATCATCATTATTCTTATTCATATCCATAACGAAAGTGCGATCAATTTTTAATTCTTTAACTGGAAGGCGTTTTAAATATGCTAATGATGAATAACCTGTTCCGAAATCATCAATTGAAAGATCAATACCTGTTTGACTTAATTGACCAATCATTTCGAGCGCGTCTTCTGGATTAGTCATCACCGCTGTTTCGGTCAACTCCAAGACTATATTCGCTGGTGGTACCTGATGTTTTTTAAGCAGCTCCAGTATTTTGGAACGAAACAGCTTGTCTTGTAGATTTTTAGCAGAGATATTAACCGACAATCTAAAGTCTCTATTTGAAGGTAGGATTTTTTTTAGAAAGCTGAACCCTTGATCGCAAACGTAATAAGTGAGCGGGTGTATTAATCCTGTTCTTTCCGCCAATGGGATAAAATGATCTGGCGGAATGAATCCTCGCTCAGGGTGTTGCCAACGAATGAGGGCCTCAGCACTTTTTATAGATTCAGACCTTAGATCCAATTGCGGTTGGAAATACAACGCTAGGCGATTAGTTTGAATCGCCAATTTTAATTCTGAAATTCTTGTTAGGCGTTGTTCATTGTAAAGATTCTCTTCTGGGGCGTAGAATGCAATTTTTTCGTTCTTAGATAAGGCGAACTCCAGCGCGATATGTGAATTCTTGAGCAGTTGGTCAGGATCTGGGCCGTGGTCTGGGTATTTGGCTATTCCAATTCGGGCCTCTATGTCAAGCGAGAGATCTTGATGGACAACAGGCATATCAAAGCTTCTCAAAAAAGATTCGGCTTGATCAAATATAGGATTTTGACCTTGACGAAGCACGAATGCAAAAATGACACCTTCGATGTGTGCTAAGTCATAGGCGTCTGCTTTCTCTTCTAGCTCTATATGATTATCGTATCCTTTAATCAGCCCATTCATCCGAGAGGTCAGTTTTTTTAAAATCACATCACCTGTACGATGCCCTAACGTTTTGTTGATCTCATGAAAATTATCTAACGAGACTAAAATTAAGTACAGCTCATCAATGATGTTAGCATTGATGAGCTGGCTTAAACGTTGTCGTAGAAGTGTCCGGTTCGGTAATCCTGTTGTACGGCTATGTAGTGCTCGATAATCAAGCTGAGCCTCTGCTTTTTTCAATTGTTTTGTAGCAATATGTTCTTTTTGTAAGGCTTGATACTTTTCTTTTTTTGCTTGATTGATCGAATCTGCTAAGGCAAACGAAAGCAGAAATGCTTCGGTCATACTCCCTAATTGCAGGCTATGTCGAGTTAATAGGTTATTAGGAAGTAGACCCAGCAATACAGCGAGAAAGCAAAGGACACCAATTACAAATAATAACCATGCCAATAGAAAAAATCCTGCTTGCCTGGAGCCGTTACGCCAGAGATAAAACGACAACACAATAACAGAAATGCTGACAATTGATATGTAAATAACCGCATAAATACCCAATAGCTGATGAGAGGCGTAGATTGCTATACTTATTGCCAGCCCTATGGCTAAGAGCATATTGGTATAATTTTGAATTCGTGGATTTCTACCGGAGATCCTAATAAAACTCTTAAAGAAAAGTAAACCAGATATAGTCGTAAGCACACATAGAAATGGCGCGGAAATGCCATTAAACGATGGAGTATCTGGCCATAGGTAAAGAAACCCTTGCCCATTTAGAGCAAGATAGGCGAGAGCACTGAGTGAAATATAAGTCACGTAGAAAAAATATGTACTAATTCTTAAATTTACATAGAGAAACCCGTTATAAACCACCATCGCGAACAAAGTCCCAAAGAAACCCCCTAATAAGTAGTTTAATAGTGAGTCTGATTCAATAAATGCATCGTTTTCCCAGATTCTCATTGGAGCTTGTACGGAGCCTCCGGGTGCAGCCACTTTCATAAGTAATAGGTATTCTTGATTGTTCTTTAGCTCTATTGGAAATAGAGGGTTCTGATGCTTGATTATTCTATTGTTTATTGGATTGTCATAACCTAGATCAATATCCGGAATCACCCTGGAGTTGTGAAACTGATAAATTTGGGCGATCGCGAGTAGCGGGAACTTCACTTCTAGTAGATACCTTTGCACCTTATCGATAGATTGATCTTCTTGAAGGATTACTTTAACTGCGATCCAAAAATCCGAATGGCTGATACCGAAGCTTAGATTTCCAGATTCTTCGATTTTGAATCGATGAAACTGAGAACTAACGTTAGATTCGTCCAGTGCATTGTCTGAATCCTCCAACCATGCTGCATATTTGACCTCAACATTATTTTGATGCTTATGTATTATGTTTGGAGGTAGAGTTTCGAAAGCTGCACGGCATGGGGAGCCCATCAACCAGAATAAAAGACTAATAAAAACAACATGCTGTTTTTTAATAATCATGGTTATCATGTAGATGTGAGTACTATCGAAGATAACTTAAAATTATAGATATGAATCGCATTTTCTCCAGATCTTGGACATGGGAAACATGCAAAGATCTTTTCACTTTAAGCTGGAGAAGCGGAGTAGGCTTGCCTGAAGATAGTAGTATGCGAGCTAGTATGACAACCTTATAATTAGCGGTCGAACTTAGATCGCGTTTGAATACAAGCCTAGCAAGCCGATTTAATTATGGTTTTCAATCTTAGTACGTAACTTGCTGAGAGTGGGCCTCCGACAATATGGTTATAAATTTATAGTTTCATATTTCTAGACGGTATTAGAAAGTCGCATGCGACAGCATTGTTCAGATTACCCAAACAGAAAATACGACTATATTTAAATAGCCTTAGTGATAACGCGTGTATGGAACACTAGCTTAACATTTAGATATCAAGGATCAAATCCAAGGTTTTAGTACTTTATCATTTAAGCTATTGGTTCTCGACTTATGATTGGTAGTACGATCGTCAATCAAAGGCAAAACTCACCAATTTATCCGATCGCATTAGTAACGGCCGTGATGCTTGGTGTATTTGCTCTAGATATCGCCACCCCACTAGGGATTGCTAGCGGGGTGCTCTACGTAATAGCCGTTTTGGCTTCGTCTATATACCCAGGTATTCGTTTACTCACTATAACAGCAGTAACTTCGTCTCTTTTAATTCTATTAGGGCTATATCTTGCTCCCGCAGGAACGGACGTTTGGAAGACCAATATCAATCGGCTGATATCATTGGTTGTTGTATGCTGTACAGCTTTATTCATTGGCATGTTAAAAAGCAAGTTTATCGATTCTCAAAAAGAGAAGAATAAACAGCGTTTAATGGTAGCGTTTTTCAAACGCTATGTTTTACCTTCAGCAGTTGCTGTAATTGCGCTGTGTTTTCTTTATCTAGGTTTAGGGCATGTCAAGCAGCGCATCTTGTCAGTTCATGAAAACTCCTTAAAGACAATTTCTCACTCAATGTACAACTCTATTCGTGATGTATGGCTCTCTGATATTCTCAAAAATCTCAATGCGCAAGCTACTAATCCGGAAATAATTCAATTAGCTCAAGAGCTATTAGGCCTAGAAGAAACACCGCAGACTCTTATTAAGAGTGAAGCTCAAGAGAGATTACGAAAACGGCTTGAAGTAATGATTGAAGAAAGTCAGGCGAGGGGATTTTTCTTGATCTCACCAAAAGGCATAAGTGTTGGATCAATGCGAGATGAAAACCTAGGAAAGCTCAATCTAATCGCTGAACTGGAACAAGCTCGCTTCCACAAAGTGATATCAGGTTCGTGGGCTTTCATCCCACCTATACCTTCAGATGTACCACTCAGAAATTTAAATGGACTACTAATAGATAATTATCCAACCATGTTTGTGGCGGTTCCAATAAGAAATGCTGCCTATATGCCCATTGCAGTACTCGCTGTAAGGCTTGATCCATTTGATAGCCTATACGAATTATTAAATTCAATTAATGACGAGGAAGGCGAGGAGGTCTACTTATTGGATAAGAACAGACGAATTTCGTCAGAATCACACGGTATATCTTCTCTCCGAGATCACCATGGAGAAATAAAATTACGTTCTGATGAAATTAATCCTATTTGGAATGGCACTCAGTACCAAGGGAATGGCTCTACTTCGACTCCTTATTTAAATTACAAGAGAAAAAAGGTTATTGGCGCATGGATCTGGGATCCTGAAATGCAGTTAGCTTTCGTTGTTGAGATGGAAGAAAAAAAAGCTCTGGAGGCATTCGATGATATTGCTTTTATTATTATCCTAGTTTTCTTCAGTGTTTTAGTTGTAACCATACTTAGCTATCTAGCTTTAGTCCGCCTGACTCAATCAATCGATGACAAGATTGAGCAATCTGAAGCCATGCTTGATTCAACACTAAATGGTGTATTGGACGCTATTTTAACTATTGATGAGAACGGCATTATTCAGCGCGTTAATAATTCAACTCTTAGCATGTTTGGATATAGTAATACTCAACTGTTAGGCTCCAATATAAACATGTTAATGCCTGAGGAAGTCGCAACCAATCATGACGATTATATAAAAACCTATTTACAAACTAGGGAACCGAAGGTAATTGGTATTGGAAGAGAAGTAGTCGCTCGTAAAAGTGATGGAACATATTTTTTTGCTCGCCTCGGTATAAGTGAAGTGGAAGTTGATGGGAAGCGTTACTTTACAGGTGTCTTACATGACATGACTTTGGAGAAGAAGCTAATTGAAGAACTTGAGTACAACAATTGGATATTCAAAGAGTCTGAGCATATTGCGCTATTAGGAGGTTGGGAATGGAGTGAATCGGATTCACAGTTTATCATGACTAAGGGAGCTAGGGAAATCTTTGGGCTAGATGGCAGTAAGTCTAATTTAGTATCGAAAGAGGACTTTTTAAGTCGAGTTTATAGTGACGATAGAGCTCGATTTACCCAGTTTATAAATAGACCATCGGATAATTCAAACTCGATTGAATTTAAAGTCCTGGATTCTAGCTTAGGTTGCAAATACATCGTTGCCAGGAAAAAGTCTCGGCCTGTTACTGAAAATGATTCCAGAAACGTTTTTGGGATTTTTCAGGATATATCTTCACAAGTTCTTGCTCAACAAGAACTTAAAAAGATGGAAAATAGTCTACTTGAGGCTCAAACGCTAGCTCAGCTAGGTAGTTGGGAACTGACAGTTTCCAATATGAAAATGCTTTGGTCGCGTGAGTTGTACAAGCTTTTAGATATTGAAATAGATAAAACACCAGAGTTTGCAGATTTCTGTTCTCGTATACACCCTAAAGATCGGGAAAGAGTAATTAACGCTGTACAGAGAACAATAATATTTCAAGACAGCTTTCATGAAGAGTTTCGAGTACTCTTGGCCGGAAATATAGAAAAGATGTTCCTAGGAAAAGGGTATGCGAGCAAAGCTAACGAGACGCTAGTGGTCTATGGTACCGCACAAGATGTGACAGAGATTAAAAAGAATGAACTAAAGATACGAGAAATAAAAAAAGAACTTGAGGTTCTTGTAAGCCAGCAAACGGATGAATTGGAGAGGAGTGATGCGCTGGTTAAACAATTACTGACATCTGCAGGAGAGGGTATTTGTGGGCTTGACCCGAGTGGGCGCATCACTTTCGTAAACCCTGCAGCCGCGGAGATGCTCGGATATCATCCCAATGAATTGATCGGTAAGTCAATGCATCGCGAATTACATCACAGCTACCCCGACGGTAGTCCTTACCCAATAGAATCAAGCAACATTCTAAAAGCTTATCACACCAAGTGTATTCAACGAGTGGATTCAGAAGTGCTTTGGCACAAGGATCTATCTAGCATTCCCGTAGAGTATACTAGTACGCCAATTATAAAAGACGGGTTAGCTGTTGGTGCAGTTGTAACATTTAGAGATATTCGCGAACGAAAAGCATTTGAAGACGCCCTGCTTCTCGCTCGAGATGAAGCTGATAGAGCCAATCATGTCAAAAGTGAATTTTTGGCTAAGATGAGTCATGAACTACGTACCCCCATCAATGGTGTGTTGGGTATGTTATCTTTATTATCTAAAACCTCTTTGACTCAAGCACAAATGAAAAAGCTAGCAATCGCACAGGAAAGTGGAAAAACATTACTCGCTATGGTCAATGATGTTCTTGACTTTTCCAAAATCGAAGCGAAGAAGGTTGAGATAGAATCCATCGATTTCAATCTTCTTCAACTAATAGAAGATGTTTGCCATGCTCATGCTGTTAGAGCTATTGAAAAGGGCCTAAATTTTTATATCGATGCATCAGAAATTACCGTTGATACGGTTCGAGGAGATCCAACAAAACTTAGACAAGTTCTTTCCAATCTAATTAGTAATGCTGTTAAGTTTACTGAAATTGGAAGTATCCAGGTCATTGTAAAATTTACTAAGGATAAAAACGATACAGATTATAATTTGACTTGCCAAGTAATCGATACTGGAATTGGCATGAGAAAAGAAAAGCTACCTCTCCTGTTTAATAGTTTCCAGCAGATTGATGGGACCATGACACGCAAATATGGAGGAACTGGCTTAGGTTTGGCAATAATAAAACCTCTTATTGAGATGATGAATGGAGAAATATACGTTAACAGTAAACTTGGTGCTGGCAGTACTTTTAAGTTCACTCTTGACTTTGAAAAAAGCCATAGTGAAGCGGAATATGTAGATCAGTTTGATGGTAATATGTTTTTATCTTTACTGCTCATTAAGGATGAAAAGTGTGAAGAAATACTTTTGAGAATATTTGAGTCTTTGGACATCAAAACCCTGACATTTAGTTCATGTGGATCATTGGAGAATTATCTCAGGGAATATCATCTTGAAAACGAGCTGGTAGTTTTTGTTTGCAATGAATGTGTCGAAGACAGTGGTGATATGATCCAGTATATGATGCGTGATCTAAAGCGTCCAGGTATTCGCTTTGTTACGCTTGCTCCGTTAGCAATCGCAAACGAGTTTTTGCAAACTTTAGCTAGCAAGCAAATATGTCTTCCTATTACTAAAAGTGAGGTTATCGATGTTTTTCGGGATAATGAACGTTCATTGAGTCTATCCAATGAAGACTCTTTCGAGAAAGTATTAGATACGATGGATTCGGCTCGAATACTTTTAGCGGAAGATAATAAAATTAATCAGCAGGTAATAATAGGTTTTTTGGAGGATACACCATTTCAATGTGACGTGGTTGACAACGGCATGGAGGTTCTCAAAAAACTGAGCTCTGATAGTAATAACAGCGCTTATGAATTGATATTGATGGATTGTCAAATGCCTGAGCTTGACGGCTTTCAAACTACAGAGAAAATCCGCAATGGAATCTGTGGACCGTATTATACAAATATTCCAATTATTGCCATTACAGCAAATGCTATGAAGGGAGACCGGCAGCGCTGTTTGAATTTCGGTATGAATGATTATCTTTCAAAACCCATAGATCCCGATCTTTTGTATAAAACATTAGCTGAATGGTTGGGGTCGCCTAGTAGTAAATCTGTCAAACTGATGGAAAATATACACACTCAATCAGTTGAAGGTGATCTGAATAACTTGATGATATGGAATAAGAAGGCGTTTTTAAAGCGATTACGTAATAAGAAACAATTATGTAAGAAAATAATTTCACTGTATAGAGAGGGGCTAGATGATCGGATCGATGCCATTGGGGGCGCTATTGCTAACTCTCAAGTTGACGACATAGTATCAGCTGCACATGAATTAAAAGGCGTATCTGGAAACATCGGTGCAGAAAAGTTATATCATTGTTGCCAAGTTTTGGAGAATAAAGCAAAAAATGAAGCAACAAATATTGAATTCGATTTAATGATGAATGTATTAAGGCAAGAAAGCGAACGATTATTAGACGTACTTAATATTGAGTAGCTTTTATTAATCCTTTTAAAATAGAAATATACAGTTTTAGATCCGGAACAAGCATATCCTCCGTTTCGATTGATTTCACGAGATATTGTCGAAGGTGATCTATTAAGGGTTCTTGCTATTTCTCTCACTGAGAGGTCTAAAGCGATACTTCGAGATATCTCTTCACGCTCTTCTATGCTTGGAACCCTTGAAGATCTTGTTCGCTCAGGAGGCATAATGCCGCCCGAGCGCCCTATGATACCTGCTACAACAGGATGATGATGATCAAATAGGCTTGCAATAGTATGTAGTGACTCGCCTTTTTTATATAGGTCCCACAGCAGAGATATTTTGTTCAGCCGTGTACGATGTTCTTGGTCTGCGTGTCATTTCAATGTCTCCGCTATATGTTTAAAAATAGCGTTGCATTGTTCAATTGAACTCACATGCAAAAGCGGACATAAACCATCGTTTGTAGAAGCTTAGAAAGCCTAAGCAGCCACTTTATAGTTTCAATACCATTAAATTCTTTCAAACCTTAATGGTAAACCATCGGTCGGAAACGTAAGCGGTACATTATTATATTTATATTCCTGCATCTTAGGACTTTTGCTAACTTTAAAGTTCATGAGCAGGTGAAAAAGAAATAGCTTTCCTTGGATATCCGCAAAGTGCAGACCAAGGCACTTATGAGCACCACCACCAAATGGAATGTATTGGAAAAAGTCTTTTTTATCTTCGGCTCGTTCGGGTGAGAAGCGTAAAGGATCGAAAGTTTTCGGGTTGCTCCAGTACTCTGGCATGTAATGAGTGAACAACGACGACACTAACACAATCGTGTTTGCAGGTATTCTGACACCCTCAAATTCAAACTCCTGTAGGGCATACCTTGGCATAATTGCCAAAGCAGGGTACATACGTAGAGCCTCTTTAATAGTCCAACCGGTTTTAACTAATTGATCGATATCGTCAAATTCCAACTCTGCTTTGTTTAAATTAAACATTTCACGGCGAAGCTCATCTTGCCAAGCTTGATTGGAGGCTAGCTCATAGAGAATTGCGCTAAGGGCACTAGTCGTTGTGTCATGAGCTGCGAATAGAACAAAGATGATATGATTGCGGATATCTTCGTCGCTTAAATAGTTACCATCCTCATCTCTCATCTGACACAAAGCTGAGAAAATGTCCCTGCCGCCAGAACGACGCCTTTCTGGGATGTTTTTCATTATAAATTTACTTAAGAATTTGCTAGCGCGAACGCCCTTTGCGTATGGGGAGAACCAGATTTCCTTGCGTCGGAAAGGGTCTGCTGTTGCAGCGACAATATCAACGAACGCCTGATTAATCTTGTCTGTCTTTCGCCCAATTTCTAAGCCAAGAAATACTTTTGCACCGGTATTTAACAGTTGCTTTTTTACGTAATCCATCGCTGGTATCGTTTTTCTTGATGGCCATTGTTCAAGGCCATTTTTAATCGATGGATTCATTAGGGCAATATGCCCTTCAATAGCTGGCCTTTTGAATGCCTGTTGCAAAATTTTGCGTTGTTGTTTGTGATCGCTGAAGTCGCGTTCCAAAAGGTTGTTATCGAATAAATTCTTGAAGGTATTGTCCCAAGCAAGAAAGTTTGAAAACATCTTTTCCTCATTTTGAAAGACCAGTCGATTCGCGTCTGGCCCAAGTAAATAGATACCTTCTAGCAGCGGAGATTTAATCTTGAATACGAGGCCATTCTTAGCGTATTGCCGGTTCATGAAGCCATGTAAATCATTGAGGAACCAATAAACATGACCCAGGATGGGAATGCCATTGCCGCCCGGAATATGGTCTAAGTTGGGTTTGTTGACTGTTCTTTGGAAGTGTCTTATTTGAGGCAGGTCAAACGAGGATAGGGCTTGATAAATATCAGGGGATTTTGATCTATCGAGAAAACTAAATTCAAACATAGGACCTCCATCAGCAATGTATGTCCATTTTCTACTGCAAATTGTTTGAAACACAGTCGAGATTCGGTTAAAAAAGGGGGAATCGGGGCCACCTAAAGACTGGGTCAACAATGATAAAAACAGGTATACCAGGCTACTTCCTACCACACGTAGAAAACTTCGTGCAGGAAAAGAATGGGTCAACAGCGGCACTCTATTTAGCTGCAAATATTGAACGAGACAGTTTCACACCGATAAAACATAGCATTAGCGAAGATCAGCTTTATCGGTTTATAAGTGAGGCTATTAGGCAAACTAACGAATCTGGCATTGGGTTAGAAGTTGGTAAACGATTCAGCGTAAACAGCTTTGGTTTGTTAAGTAGAGCTATTATGAGCAGCAAGAATGTTCATAGTGCTGCAAAACTTATTGAGCGCTATTCTTCTATTGCCTTTCCATTGATAGATTTCAAATGTTTCGAACAAGAGATGACATTGGCTTTCGAAATACAGGGTTTATCCGTGTTCCCGGATTTAAACCAGATCATAGTGGAAGCATTTTTTGCGGCCAGTATACCAGTGCTTAAGCTCTTAACTGGTAATGATATTTCAGCAGATCTTTATACCTTTGCTTTTGCTGAACCAGACTATTTTTCAAGGGTGCCCAAGGAAATAACTAAAAAAATCAAGTTTGATGCAGATCGCAACCAATTTTTGATACGTAAGAAATTTACAAGCGCACAATTGCTTAGTGCAAATCCTATTGATGAGCAAACCACGCTACAGGAGTGTGAATTAAAACTAGCAGAGCAACAACAAGAAGCTAGCTTGTCCACGCAGGTGGTGGACTTAATCAGGCTCTATCTGGAGTCATCTCCAACCAACCAAGAAATAGCTAGTTGCATGAACATTACTCAAAGAACGCTACGACGCAGGCTAGCAAAGGAAGGTTATACCTATAGGGATCTACTAAGGCAGGTGAGGGAAGAAACGGCATACTACTACCTAACCGAAACGCACCTACAAATCGAGCAAATAGCCTTTAAGTTGGGCTACCAGGAAACCTCAAACTTCCGCGCGGCTTTTAAGAACTGGACGGGTATGTCGCCGCGCGAATGGAGAAAAGAATCAGCTTAAAGATACCGGGATATTTGCTAAGGAATTGTACATAAGGTGCCAGCCCAAGACAGGCCAACACCAAAGCCTACTAGCATTACCCGATCTCCCGATTTTATTTCATTACGATCTAAGGCGCGCTTCAAAGCTATAGGGATAGTGGCTGACACAGTGTTACCGATATCTTCCATATCCACACAAAACTTATCTTCATCGATTTTGGATTTCTTGCGCAGGTGTTCCAACATATAAGTATTGGCTTGGTGATAGATAAACTTATCGACATCATCCAGCGTCAAGTTGGCATCGCTTAGTAGTTTTTTAACGGTTCTAGGAACGGTGCTAATAGTAAAAGAAAATACCTCAGGACCATTCATAAGTAGCTTTCGTTGGAATTGTTCGTCCGGATTCGGGTGACGGGCGCCACCGGCCTCAACGATGATCTTATCGTATCCAGCCCCATTACTGCCAAAAACAAATGGCCCAATTAACTCTTGATCTGTGTCTTCAGCTTCAAGAAAGGTTGCCGCTGCTGCGTCTCCAAATATTGCCCGAACGCCAATATCATCGGACTCTATAAACTTGGAGTAGGTGTCTGAGGTAATTAGTAGGACGTTGTCTACTTGGCCTGATTCGATTAGTCCTTTAGCTAAAGATAAACCATATACAAAACCAGAACACCCCAAGTTAAAATCTAATGCACCTGCAGTTTTGGGGATGTTTAGTCGATCCTGTAGCAGTGTTGCGGTACAGGGTAGAAAGTAATCGGGCGATTCTGTACATAGAAGAATGAATTGAATATCTTCTGCTTTGCAAACACCGGATTCAAATAATTTAAGCGTGGCTTTTTCCGCTAAATCTCCAGCCGTTTCGTCTTCAGCGGCCAATCTTCTTTCAGCTATGCCCGTTTTGCTAAATATCTTTTCAGATGTCCAGTCATCATGGCCAGCTACAAGCTCATCGTTGTTAAGGGTCTTGTCTGGCACATGGTATTCAATACCCTTTATAGCGATTTTTTTCATAATTATTCGTTAGGCGCATTTAGCCAATAGCTTGAAAGGACCGGTTAGGTAGTTAAGGGAAGAGCTTTTGAAATAAAGCCTGAACTGTTCCATGTTCAATGATTTTTTCAGGTGTCATCTCGATCTCAAAGTCTTCATCGAGAAAAACTAAAATTTCCATCATGGCGATTGAGTCAAAGGTATCCGTATCGTCCAGCTTCTCTTGGCCGGTTACTGTTCCCGGATCTGCGCCTAGCGCTTCGTCGATCTTCAAGTAAAAGTCTTTTTCATTCATTTGGTGAACCTTTGTTTTTATTTGTCATTTGGAAATGATTAATTATGTCGTTGGCTTACTTTGGTTGCCTCGAGCAGTCAACGCGTTGACTACCTGATCGAAGCATTTATCAAGCCGGCCATTCGTAGCCATTACGTTCGGCATTCCTAATGCAATATCGATGCAGTCGTCGCATTCCCATAATGAGAAGAAAAAATTCACCGTGTGCACTGGAATGGGAATAGCAAAAACCGATGTCGCTTTGAATTGGTCACTGTAATAATTATCCATCCCGCTAAGGCTAGACACAATACCAGAAACCTGGATTCTGTTAATCTCGGGGGTATCGTAACAGGCTTTATTGGTTAAATGGCTTACTAACTTCATTGGTACCCAGCGAAATACGTTTAGTAGGGCAGGTGAGCCGTACCTTAAATCACGTTTTTGCTTAATGATCTTGAGCATTTTCTTTCTAACATCAAGTTCTCTGTCATCAGCTGCTACATCAACCGTGGAAAAATTAGTGAAGTTTCCTACGATATCTGGGGTATCAAGATGTCTGCGCAGATTAATTGAAAGCTGAAAGCGAGCATCACCTGGGGTTTGGCTGTTCTCTCGCATGATGCTTGCCATTTCATACAGCGCCATGGCTGTAGCGTTCTTATACTTACCGTCTAGCCGTTTGCGCTTCCAGGTAAAGCCGAAACCTTTTCCATCGGCCTGTCCATCAAAAGACAAGCAGGATCTGGAAGGTTTTAATCCCGGTTCAAAGGGGGGCATTTCGGTTTGTGCCGCAATATCCAGCTCGGTTAATGTGGTTTGATCGCTATCTAATGGTTCGCCACGGAGCGCTTTAAACGTCTCCCGAATAAAAACCTTGGTAGCGTGGCCATCCATAGCGGCATGATGAGTGCGAAAAACCACTCTCGCCGGGGAACCTGGAAGCAATACAACTTCGCTGGTAGGGCCTGTTTTAAGATCCAATATTCTGTTATGAAACGGTGTATCAGAATGACTACCATCCCAATTATGATCTTCAATAAGCGTAACTGGGGGGACAGGGCCGTCAGCAACCCATTTGGTTTTGCCTAAAGCACCCTTTAGGACCACGCGCAAACCAGGGTAAGAGGCTGCAACTTTGGCTACAGCTTGCTGAAAAGAATCGACGTCTAACTCACCTTCACCCTCAACAACGAACTGGTTGATACGTTGAATCGGATGTTCTAAGCCTTGGCCCTCTAGCTGTGCTAAAAACGTTTTATCGGTTGCGGAAAGCTTTCGCTGATAGGTCATCAACGTTTCTCGCTAATCTGACAGTTTGTAAGTTGGCTGTATTGCATCTTTTGCTCATCAATATATTACTGAATGATTTCAGAGGCTTAGAATCAATCGATTTGCTTTTATCTAGTTCTCAATTAGGAACGGGATTATAGTGCCAAAAGCCGTGCTTCATAAGGATAATTAGGACTTTGTGGTTCAAAACAGTCAGAAAGTGCTGTTTTTGTGAATTGTGCAGCGTGAATACACAGGTAATTTTGGCTTTGAGGGTAAATTGACATCTTCGCTCCACTACAAAATAAGCAAATATCACGATCAAAGAGAGTTCTGTTACTGGTTAGGCTCGGTAAAAGACGCCTTACTGCCATTAAGAGTTCATACCTTTAATCATAGCGGATTATTGTGTTTGTTCTTCTGGTTAGACAAAATTAGTAGATATGTGTACTTCAGTACACAGTTAATTAGTCAGGGATACGGGGTTAGCCTTGCTTTTGGAGCTAGACTGATCACGGTTAGCAACCGTGAATACGACACGCATCGAGGGGTTCAAGGAGCTTTCTTCAATGTAGGTGATTATTGTTGAGGGTTTGTAATCAATTAGGATCGGTGTCGTGCCAAATCATTGTCGTTGTGAGTAGCACCAGCACTTATAAAACCGCTGATTCTAGGCTGGGCCATATCAAAGGCACTACTAGTAACAGATACAGTCAAACAAGCTATTAGTACGATCGATTTAAAGAGGAGAGATTTCCGCCCATTGCTCATTTTTGATCTTATTCTTTTTTGTTAGTTTTTAAAGTGACTAGTCCGTATTCCGGAAAAGTACAGGCTTGTATAACCGCTAACTGGAATCGTGATTATCCATAAAGCTTAGCCGATTATTTCCTCCAGCTACGGCGTCAGCAAAGTCTGTTAAACTATTAGTTGAAGTAACCTTTTCTTTTAAAGCACCCTAGATCATGAGAACACGCAAGCCACCTGAAGAAAGGCAAAATGAGATATTGAATGCGGCTGTTAAAGCTTGTAGTGAAAAGCCCCATGACAAGGTATCTATTACTGAAATTGCCAAATCCATTGGTGTTTCTAAAGCGGCCATTTATTTCTATTATCCAAGTAAAGACGACTTACTTCGGCAAGTAATGCTTCACTCTTTGAGCGAACCTTTGGAAGCCATGAGGAATGTTCGGCAGCAGCCACTAGAGCTTGGTGAAAAGCTCACTTTGATGTTGTCCGATTCCTTTGAGCTAGCTTTGTTTAAACCAAAACCGATGAGTAGACTTCTCAATTCCAATTCGGATTTTGCTTTAGAGGTCAAACGTTCCCACACCAAGAAATCTATTGCGCTTCTACGTCGAGTGATAGAAGAAGCACTTGCTAACAATGAAATTGATTTGGAGCCCTACAACCTAAGTTCCCTAGACGCAGCCAAACTTTTGTTAAGTAGTGCCTTTGGGGTTGCTCAGGGAACCAGTGTCGGAAATCCATTTTTACCAAAGAATCAGATGCATAGGTCAATTTCCTGTCTAGTTAAAGGCTTGGTTTCCGCGTGGTCAATTAAAGACTAAACCAGCACTTTACAATTCGCTACTTCCATAGAGTTGACATTGAGTGAAATATGCTCAAAATTGCCTCATCTTCTTACTGACCAATTATTTTAAAAGGTCAGTAAGAAGTTTTATGGTTAAATTAATTGGGAGTCATTATGTGTGCAGTAACCGTAAAAGTCAGAGAATGGGGACATTTTGGCGTTTTATCGAATAACAGTAGGTTCTCGGTTAAAGTCAAGAAAACTGGCGTTCCAAGTGAAACTAAGCATTCCTTTATGTTAGGAAATGCAGTACACCTAGGACCTTCTTTGATTTTTAGTTTATTGCTGTTACTGAATGCACCTAATTGGTGGTTGCTCGTTGGTTCATTTCTGGCTCTAAGCGTAGTTAACCTGATATTTATCGTACTTCTTGAAGAGCGAAGTCCTGCAGTTGATCTACCGAAACGAACCTTTAAAGCTTGGTCAGAAGGGCTTAGCTTAGTTTTCTTAAAAGGTGTGCTGAGTGGAAGCCTTGTAGTCTTTATTGCTTGGGCTTTACTCAATAGTATTCTTGGTGAAGCAATCACGATTAACACCGACATAAAGAGTGGAGCATTGCCGACTTGGTTATTAATAATTGCTGCCGTTTGTCTTACAGATTTTTGTTATTACTGGATACACAGAGAATTAAATCACGGTAAGGGTAAGTCTAGACTTCATAAGTGGTTTCAAAAAAAACATGTAACCCATCATTCAGTCGAAGTACTTGATTTTTTACGTGGCAATATCAGTTCATTTTTCGACACCGCGGTCACTGGCTTTCAAGTTCCTTTAGCGATTATCAGTGTACTGCTGGGATTAGATCTTTACACAACGTTGATCGTTTATGCACTAGTCTTGATGCTCCAGGCTACCCATCACGCTAATCACACCTTTAATATTGGTTGGTTAAGGTTCATTTTTATGGATAATCATGCCCACAAATTACATCATTGCCCAAGGGGCTATCTAGTGAATCATGGAGCGTTATTTTCACTTTGGGATCAGGCTTTTGGTACATATTATGAAGATTGGCAGTTATCGGCGAATTACCTACAAAAACACAGAATTCCACTTCCTTTGAGTGTGCGTTAAAAGCGTTTCCAAGCAAAAGCAAAGCCATGGTATATTTCTAGCATTACGTATCTTCAGTATGCTTTTAGGGTATCCATGAAATTTATAAATAGTTTTAGCTTATTGGGCGACGATTTTTATCACCTCAACAATCCAACACCGGTGCATAAACCCAGTTTATTTTTGTGGAATAAGTTCTTAGCTGAAGAGTTAGGCATAGACGGAAGCATTCCAGAGAAAAACTTAGCACCTATCTTTGCTGGTAACGAGATACCAGAAGGTGCCTTGCCTTTATCTATGGCATATGCAGGACACCAATTTGGTCAGTTCTCACCTCAACTCGGAGATGGTAGAGCCCATTTGCTGGGCGACATTAAAGTCACTAGTGGCCGTGTAGTAGATATCCAACTAAAGGGGTCTGGCACATCACAATTTTCGCGCGGTGGTGATGGTCGGTGTGCGTTAGGACCAGCTATTCGCGAGTATATAGTTAGTGAAGCAATGCATGCCTTAGGCGTACCTACTACACGTTGTTTAGCGGTGGTTTTAACCGGGGAACCTGTTTATAGAGATACTGAATCTGCCGGTGCAGTGGTTACGCGAGTAGCTGCAAGCCATATTCGAGTGGGAAGTTTCGAATATTTTGCTGCTCGGGGTAATTATGATGCTATTAAAGCCTTAGCAGAGTTCGTAATTCAGCGACATTTCCCAGAAATCGATGCCCAAGGCCCTATACGCTATTTAGCACTGATAGAAAAAGCGCTGGATAAACAAATCGCTTTAATCGTGGAATGGATGCGAGTTGGATTCATTCATGGTGTGATGAATACCGACAATACAACGATAAGCGGTGAGACCATCGATTATGGTCCTTGTGCATTTATGGGTAAGTACTCGCCCAAAACTGTTTTCAGCTCCATTGATCATCAAGGACGCTATGCCTTCGGCAATCAACCAGCAATTGTACAATGGAATATGTCACGCTTTGCTGAGAACTTTATTCCCTTGATTGATGATGATACTGAAAAGGCAATTGACCAGCTTCGAGCTATTTTTGAATCTTTCCCTACAAAATTTGAGCATGCTTACCTAACGATGATGGCAAGTAAGTTGGGTTTTAAAGAAAGTAATGAAATCACTAAACAATTGGTGAATGAATTACTGACGATCTTAAAAGACAATGGACTTGATTACACTAAATCCTTTGATCAGCTAACTTATTCATTAACTTCAACAACGTTAACAGAAAATCTAAAAGCAACTTTCGGTGATTGGTTGTCACGCTGGCAGCAGACAATAGGCGAATCAGAGGAAGCGAGAAAACAAGCCCAGGCGTTTATGCGACTCAAGAACCCGGTTGTCATTCCAAGAAATCATCACGTAGAAGCCATTCTTGAGAATGCAATACAGTCATTGAGTACAGATGCTATTGACGAATTTTTAGAAGTCTTAAGATCTCCCTATACTGTGCTAAGTAAAACTCATCTCTACCAAGATGAACCAGGAGATGGTGATCGATACTACCAAACTTATTGTGGAACTTAATTGAATGCCAGCGGATGTTATAACCTCAGCCTCCGATCATCCACCAAAGGAAGTTACATGGGGTGTAGTAGGTTGTGGAAGTGTTACTGAACTGAAAAGTACGCCTGCTTATCAAAAAGTAGATGGATTTAATGTCTCAATGGTAATGGGGCGCGACGTTGATAGGGTAAAAGACTATTCAACACGTCACCATATACCGAATTTCACCTTAGACATTCACGAGTTAGTTGAATCTGTTGATGCGGTTTATGTCGCTACACCGCCCGATAGCCACTGTAAATATGCGCTACATGCACTTTCTAAAAGCAAACCCTGTTGTGTTGAGAAACCTATAGCTCACAGATATACCGACGCCAAACAGTTAGTTGATGCCTTTGAAGATCAAAAGGTCCCACTTTTTGTTGCTTACTATCGTCGGAGTTTACCCAGATTTCTAAAGGTAAAACGTTGGTTAGATGCAGGTCTAATTGGCGATGTTAGACATCTATCATGGAATTTCGCTAAACCTGCGAACAATCTCGATATAGATAGAAAGCCTAATTGGCGTACCGAAGCGATCATCGCCAAGGGTGGCTATTTTGAAGACTTAGCGAGTCATGGACTGGACTTATTCAGCTTTCTATTGGGGGATATTCAAGAAGCTTCTGGTCAAGCTGTTAATCAGCAGGGTTTATATACCGCTAAAGATTCTTTGTCTGGGGCTTGGTTGCATCCAGGTGGGGTAACAGCGTCTGGCTTTTGGAATTTTGCGGCGTTTGAGCGTATTGATGAAGTGGAAATCATTGGTAGCAGGGGCAAAATTTCGTTCTCAGTTTTTTTAGAGCGTCCTGTTAATTTGAAGAATAAAATTGGTGAAGTAGAAGTCTTTATCGAAAATCCAGCCAACATACAGTACTACCATGCGCTCAATATCAGAGGCGCTTTGCTAGACGAAAAAGATCATCCATCCACAGGTAGAACAGCTCTGAATGCTTCATGGGCTATGGATAAAATATTGGGGCAGCTGTAGTTATTAATTGATAGTTAATTGTTTTTGATCTGCAACGCTAAGCTTTCGAGAATGAGCTCAATTTCTTCTGAAAATGCTTTACGGCTATCTTGCATATCTTCAAGCATCGCTTGTCCACACATCATAAGCCAAGGATATTCGATAATATCAGTCTCACCGTTCAGATCGCTCAATTCGGGGACTTTACCCTCCTGAAGTGCCTGCCAAATGGTGGGGAAGGTTTTCTCCACGCCTTGCTTTCTTATGGGCATAAGAATGCTTGATCCCGTGGCTAGTTCAGCCATAGCCGCAGTGGCCGTTAGTGCCTGCTTTGGAGTCAGTCCCGCATTGAGCAAAACTTTTAGACATTCATTTTGCCAACTCAATACAGCTGGGCCAAGAGTGCCTGCTTGAGTCATGTACTGCAGCATGCTGGGGGCTTCATTATAGGCGTCCCACATTTTAAGAAAGGCAGCTTTAATCCAGGAGCGCCAATCGCTTGGATCGACATCATCAGGAATTAAGTTGCTTTTAAGCATATGGAGGTCGATGACAGCAGCGGTAAGTTCGTCCTTGTCTTCAAAGTACTTATAGATCGCCATTGGAGTGACTTTTAGCTTGGTGGCGATTTTTCGCATACTCAACGCATTCACGGGATCTTTTTTAGCCAGTTGATAGGCGGCTTTCACGATCCGGTCTTTTGAGAGTGCAGAGGCTTTAGTTTTAGTAGTACGTGCTTTTGGTTTAGCAGCTGTGGACATCGAATATTCTTACTTTTTGCTGATGATATGCTGGTGAATTTTACAACGGGTCTATTTTGCCACAAATGACGATAACGACCAAAAAGCTTGATCTAAAACACCTGATCGCTTTCCTCTGGCGCACCAGGTTGGGATGCAATACCTGCTATGGCATAGGTAATGATGGCCTTGAAGTTAAGGTCGCGATCCATATCTTTCTGGCTTAAATTGACGCTTCGAAGTGTCGGAAGCTTTTCTGGATTTGCATCAAGGTTTTGAAAGAGGCGGGTGTAATAGGGGGTATAGCCCGATGATGCCTCAGTCAATGTCTGTAATTCTTGATGGACATAACCAGTGATGGTGGTGATTAGGAAACTGTGGGCTAGCAACGCAGCGCGAGGCTCGAAACCGTATTTAACTAAAATGCTGGCTTCTTTCTCTAGGTTCTCGAAGTCTGGATCTAATGCTGCTTGCACGAAATCCAGTAAGTCAGGGTGATCAATTAGCGCTTTGCGATAGTAGTCGCTCAATACAACTAGCCAGCTCTTCCAGGTGCGTCCTTCAGGTGAGGGCAACTCATCTAGGTCGTTGTGAGATAACCCGGCTCGAATGCGGCGCAGGCCATCTATTCCGCCAATATGTCGGGAAAGTGTGGTAACATTCACGCCCAGGAAATCGGCCACTTCTTTCATAGAAAGGTCTTTCTGGGTGCCACCGATCTCACGCACTGCGTTCTCGATCTTTTCTATATCGATGGATGGATTGCGGCCACGGCGTGATTTATTTCTATTGTTGGTCATGCCGCCTTTGCTAGTGACGCTCATAAGCTAAAACGTTATCCCGAAATTATTGTATCCAATGGATTTTAGTCTAATTTGCAACAATATTGCAAATATGTTGCGATATTTGGTGCTTGCGGCTTGAATACAGACTGAATGGTTGGTAACTTGCAAACTATTGAAATTCTTCAATGGAAGGGATGATGAGCAAGACCTACGTAATTACCGGAGGCTCGACAGGAATCGGTGCTGCTGTAAAAGCCAAGCTTCTCGAAGCAGGCCACAGTGTGATTTTGATCGATTTACATAATGGTGATATTGAGGCTGATCTTTCTAAACCTGATGGCCGTTCTGATGCGATTGAGAAGGTCAAAGAAATAGCTGAAAACGGTATAGATGGTTTGGTTACCTGCGCGGGAGTTGGCCCTCATTTTGAGCCGGTGGCTGCGATAGCGGCGCTTAATTATTATGGCACTACTGAGTTAATAAAAGGCCTACAGCCATTGCTGGAGAAAAAACGCGGCGCAGTGGTAGCAGTTTCTTCCAACTCAGCGATTTTGCCGGGTTTAGATACTGAGCTAGTGAGTTGCATGAGCGAAAATAACGAAGAAGCAACCCTAGAGTTTTGCTCTGCTGCTGAGGGAGCAAAAGTATATGCAGCGTCAAAATTTGCTGTCATTAAATGGATTCGCCAGAACGCCGCAGCGGCGATTCGTAAAGGGATTCGCATTAACGTAGTGGCCCCTGGGATAACCGAGACTCCGCTAACAAACCAAGCCTTTTCTGATGAACGCTATGGCGCAGCCATGCAACAATTCTTACAAATGACACCTATCGGCAAAATGGCTAGTCCCGATATGATAGCTAAGCCGATCTTATTTCTTTTAAGCGATGACGCTGAATATATGGTGGGTTCATTGATGCTCGTAGATGGTGGTGTCGATGCACAATTAAGACCGACTCAATTTTAATTAACGGGGGAACACACATGATCACATGGATATTGGCTGTTTTTGGATTGTATTTCTTTAATCTGATGTTGGTGTCCTATTTACGATTTACAGAAACTGGTATTTCCAAAGATGATGCAGTTCGGATTGGCCTAGGGCCGAGGGACGATGCGCCATCATTAGGTGTTATGGGCGCGCGTGCTGATCGAGCCCTAACTAATTTGAAAGAAAGCCTGCCGTTTTTTATTACCTTTGCCTTATTAAACTTAATCAAAGGTGGTGCTGCAGATCAAGCTATGACTGGCGCAGTCGTGTTTACCGTTGCCCGTTATGCTTACCTACCTAGCTATATGTGGGGAGTACCAGGTTTAAGGTCATTAGTGTGGATGGTTGCTGTAGTTGGGCTAGTGATGATGTTACTGCCGCTTGTATAAGATCGCCTTGTTAACCGCTCCATTGGGTGCTTTACTTGTTGATAAACCAATAGATTATTGTTTATCCAATGGAGCAAGAAACTTCACAGTTCCTCGAGGCAGTACTCGGTGGAGATTCCGAAAGCGAACAGCCTCTGAGCGTTGAGTCCATCAAGGCAAAATGCGGCGATGGCGTCGCCTATTGGTCCGATTTAGAATTAGAAGATGCGTTCAGCGCTATTGGCCTGAATGAACGCCAAATTGAAAGAATTCAAAGCACCTCCCAGTTCGATAAAACAGCCATCATCCAAAAGCTTCTGGATGAACTCTCTCGCACCACTTTAGAAGATGGTCTTACCAAAGTATATAACCGGCGTTACTTTGAACGCACGATGGAATCAGAACTAGATCGAAGCAGACGTGATCAACGACCCTGTGGTTTAGTATTGTTAGATATAGACCATTTCAAAAACTTTAACGATACCTACGGTCATGACGTTGGTGATCTAGTCCTTAAGTCGGTAGCGACCACTATTAAAAACCTATTGCGAAGCACCGACACAGTATCAAGAGTGGGTGGAGAGGAATTCGCGATAATCGTACCCAATACATTTCGCTTAGACGCCGGCTTTTTAGCAGAGCGTATTCGCAAACATGTGGAAGAACACAAAGTAAAAGTCGACGACAAGGCACTAAGCGTGACTATCAGCATGGGGATCGCTATGAATGATCCCAAGCTAATCACCACAGTAGATGAACTTTACAAACAAGCTGATAAAGCACTTTATGAAGCGAAACAATCGGGAAGAAATTGTGTGAAGTTTAGTGTCTCAGAAACTGAAACATCATCATCGGCAGTCACTGCCGATGAACGCAACGAGTTACTCGGATGAAAACGATAGCAATCACCAGCGGAAAGGGCGGTGTTGGCAAAACTAACATGGCCGTAAATTTCGGATTAGCACTCGCTAATCAGGGTAAACGTGTACTAATCTTTGATGCCGATTTAGGGTTAGCAAACGTTGATATCCTGTTTGGCTATTCCTGCGAACATACTTTAGCTGATGTGATTGAAAATCGGATGCAGCTAACAGACATTTTGGTTGATGCTCCTGATGGCTTGAAAATTCTTCCTGCAAGCTCTGGTGTATTGCGACTCGAGCGGCTGTCGATGTCACAACTTGCCAGCCTTGCCGATGCTATGGAGCGCTTGTCTTCGCGGTTTGATGTGCTGATCATCGATACTGGCGCAGGGATGACAGATAGCGTGCTGTTCTTTTCTTCTGTTGCTGATGAAGTCATGCTAGTTACCACACCAGAACCAACCGCGATTACCGATGGCTATGCACTGGTAAAAGTGTTGGCCAACGAGTATGAAGTGAAATCTTTGGTGCTGCTTGTGAATGAAGTACTAGATAATAAAGAAGCACATACAGTTCACAAAAAATTGTCGGCAGTTTGTGGAAAACATCTCGGTGTTGAGATTCGTTTTGGCGCGGGTATTTTAAAAGATACTCATTTAGAAAAAGCGGTTAGAGAACGTAAACCTGTTTATATCAATTACCCGACTGCTCCTGTAAGCCAGTCACTAAGAAATTTCGCTAGGACCTTTGATAGTGTGTTCACTTCGCAAAAGAATGAACTAGCTCAGAAAGGTTTTTGGAATGAGGTACTGGCTAGAAGAGAGCAGCAGTGAATGGACCTTCAAAGTACCAAGAATCAGAATCAAAAAAGGGCCCCTAATGGGGCCCTTAAGCTATTGCCTTTACGTTATATAAACCGTTAATTGGCTCTCAGCTTTAATCCTACCAACGACCAGCTTTCTCGATCGCTTTAAGGATATCTTGGTCTAGTTCAGCACCATCGATCTTAACGTTCCAGATCGCATCGCCGAAACCACCAGGTACGTTATCTAAGTCAGTAGACGCTGGATGTTGAACAGCGATTACAAACTCAAGTGGCTTAGTTGGGTTGAAGATCATACCCGTTGCTTCCGCACCACGTACGCCTAAGCTTAAGAAGTGGTCGATTGACTCAGCTACACCGTCGTTGTCAGTGTCGCGAACAAACCAAGTGTCACCACCTGTGTCGCTTCTGTTTGGCGCATCTTCGATGATGTAGATGTTGCCAAGCGCGTCTTGAGCTAGGTTGTCAGGAGAGTTAAGTACGCCGGTGGTGTTGTCGAAGCCAACGTTCTTAGGAGTAGAGAACTCACTAGCGAAAACACGTACGTTAGCAGTAGTGTCAGAAGTCATCTCTACTGAGTAAACAGTTTGCTCAGAAGTAGCAGCGAAGTATAAAACTTCGTTACCGTTAGCAAGCTTAGAAACTTCAACGTCTTCTGGGCGGCCGTAAGGAGTACCATCTACGTCGTCAGCAGAAACGCGGCCAGGACGGCTGGAGGAGGTTTCTGAGTTGTTGTAAGGATTAGTTACACCAGGAAGGTCGTTACCATTTTCATCAGTAATAGGAACCCAAGTAGCAACACCAGTACGCGTCAAGCCAATGTTAGGAGCGCGATCAAAACGTTGTGCTGGATCACCACCTTCAGCAACGAAAGTATCAACAACCAATACAAATACTTGGCCGCCCGCAGCGTAGTCACCTTTATTGTTTAAAACCATTTTGTAGATAGAACCAGAACGGTCTTCATCTACGAAGTAGATGGTTTTATTCCAGTCTTGCTTAGAGAAAGCAATACCTTCGTGAGATACGCGAGGAATTGAATCAAGAACGCGCCACGCAGTATCTTTACCAGAAGTAGGATCTTCAGGAGCGTACATCCAGGGATCCATTACTTCTACAACACGACCAAGACCAGACCATTCTTCGGCTAACCAAATAGTTTTGTTAGGAGTAAAGCGAGCTGGGTCGAATGCACCAAAGTCGTTGCTCCAATCGTTTTCAGAGGGACCACGTTGATCACCAGCGAAAAGAAGCTCAACCTTGTCTTTTTGCATGTTGTAGCGAGACAAGCCAGCACCCATATAGGTTTCATGAGGGATGTAGATAAATTTACCAACAATGTCGAAAGCCAACATATCGAACATTGAAGCGCCAGCGCCAAGACCTGGAACGCGCTGTACAGAGTTTAACACTTTAGACTCAGCTTCTTGCAAGCTGGTTAAATTTGAAATAGTAACTCCAGCAGGTGTAACAAAAGGAGAGTTAACTTCGTTAGCGTCGTTTGCAGAACCAACAACAGCGGAAGAAGTTAATGGAGTAAAATAAGGTTCGCTTCCCGCAGAAACCCCTTGGGCAACAGCTAGCGCTAGTGCACCAACCGCAAATTTTAAATTATTCATTAAAGCTCTCTCTCGTAGATTAACCATTTTGTTTAAAAAGCGGTGATTATTTGCTGCAAATCAATGGCAGCGATCAAATCCTGACTTTTTTTAGTTAAAAAAAAGTGACGAAACCATAAAAGTTTTTCGCATTTTTTTCTTCAGTAATAAGAATTTAATTTAACTTTCAAAAAACTTAATTATTTCTGCTCAAATAATCCGCGCTTTTGTTTTTGGTAGAAGACCAATCTAAACGAATGTCCCATTTAAAAAACTTTTCAGGTGGTAGAGTAGGGGCAGTCGCCATATCTACTTCTTTAAGAACGTTCTCAGGAGGTGTAACCGTAGCATCACGACCATAAATAAAATCTTGTTCATCAACGATTACTTTATAGGCTTTATTTAATTCAAGTGCGCGCTCAACAGAAGGCGCGATTAAATCATAAACATCTTTTGCTTTTGATATTTTATTTAGATCAACGGTTGTCCCTGATTTATCAAACCAACGCTGTTGCATTTCAGGATTACTGCGGAATTCACCACCACCGCCGACACGTTCTAAGTAGGTTAATATCTCGCCTTTTTCTTCACCTATATTGGGCGCATCCGGCATACCTTTTAGATTGATATAACCCCAACCCTTAGCACCATCTACTTTTCTGGGAAAACTAAAGGTTTTATCGATGGTAGCGCCAATAGAGGCATGGCAGCCCATGCAGAATAGGTTTTCTTCATAACTTGCTGTTCTTAGTTCGCCGTTTTTGTCTTCAATGAAGCCTTGCACTGACCAACCGAAATCGTTATCTAATCCGTAGTCGCCAACACTCTTGTATTGAGGAAGGTGCCCTAAGTCTTTTTCATAGCCTTCTAGTTGATACTCTCTGGCATAAAGCGGTTTCGCCATACCTTTCCATTTTTTGATGTAGCGAACCTCTTTCATGCGCTTTGACACTGTTATTTCTCCATTATCTTTGATGCCAAGATAACGCACGGTATGCAGGAACTCGGTACCTTCTGGATACAAGAAGGAATCCATATAGTATCCTTCTGCCGCACCTTGATAGCCAACCTTGACTAGAACATGATTGGCGATTGAAAGCTCACCATCTCCATCGAGATCTTTACCCACTTTGCTCTCATTGATAGGGAGAGATGATATTTCTGATAAGCCTTTAAGGTTTGCTTCAACGACAGCTAGATTCGCTCGATAAATGTTCTCTGAATAGCTACCAGTCTTATCGGTTCTGTACATTTTAGGGAGTCGAATCATGACATCATCTGTAGATCCATTGGTTGGCCAAAACGTGCTGGGAAGCGGCTTGTAGTTAAATGCAACCCAACCACTACCATCTAAGGCGAATCCATGTTCGTTAAACGCACCTGCACCTAGCTGGAGGTCTTTCAGATCTGGAATCCATCCCTTAAAACCGGAGGCTTTAAGGTTTTCCCCTAGGCTTGAATAATTATCTTGATCGACCCATTCCAGGATTTCATCATCACTAATTGCGGCAACGGCTTTACTTCGATCTTCAAAAAGGTTCTTCCAATGATTTTTTACGCCGACATCTGAAAAGTTATAGGCTAGTTGTTGCGCGCCATCATCCATTTGGTTTTCACGTTGAGACATCGAATCTTGGTGACAAACGTAGCAAGGATTGTGCGTTCCTTCCGTTTTGGTATAACACTGTGGTGGGATTGGAGCCTCTGGGTTGTATACGACATGTACAGGATCCATCCCCTCTATACGATCGCCATTAATGCCACCGCTAGAGCGCAATAGTTCTAATTGTTGCTCATAAAGCGTAGTTTCTATTTTGTCTGATTTAGCATTCGGCGAAAATGTAGCATTTTCACCGGTATTTGACCCGTGCATGGACAAACCACAGCCCGTTAAAAGACTGGTTAATAAAATGGCTTGAATACCGTGACTAATTAAATGCTTCATTTTCAACCTCACTCTCATTTTTTATGAAGGCTGGAGTTTAGAAACTATTAATGACCGGTTTGTTAATTATATTTTATGGCTTTATGACAATGGGCTTACATGTTCAATGCATACATTTAAACGGTGTACCCGAAAATGTTATGCAGCAAGGCATCAAAGTTAAATGCAAAGTGAATTCAAAACGTAATCACTTTTAAAATTACTGCTCGTTTTTTAACAAATCTTTAAAGGCCTAAAAACTTTGTGGTTCAGTAAAGATAGGGCTTGTCTAAATAGGTTCTAAGCATTTTGCCGTAACTTTCTCCTAAATATATTTATATAGATAACTTTTTTAGTATCCATTGATCTTGTCATATAAGAATCACATTCCGTTATTAGTCTGAAAATCGGGCGGAAAAACTAGATCAAAAATTCGTTCGGTTTTCCCAAGCTATCTATTACTACGAGAGGCCAATAAGAATGGAAGAACAATTTAAAGATTTAGATAACGGACAAATACACGACGAATTAGAAAATATTCCAGCAAATAAATCTGGCAATAGACCTTTCAGTTCAGTTCTTGAAGCAAACACAAGTCGACGCAAAGTAATGGCTGGCAGTTTAACTGCTGCGGCGACAGGATTTCTAGCTCCAAACGCAGTTGCTGGCTGGGGTTGGGGTTATGGAAAAGGCAAAGGTAAAAACAAAGAACTGGTTGGATTCAAGCCAGTTGCTATCGAAGATGTGGTTGATACAACTATGCCAACCATTTCTGAAGATTATGAATATCAAGTACTAATCCCTTGGGGAACGCCAATCGAACCAGGCGCTACCACTGAATATACAGGTGATCCTAACACCCGTCCTACTTCTGCCGAAGCTTCATTACAAACGGGCCTTGGTCACGATGGCATGTGGTTCTTCCCAATGGATCAACGCTTCAAAACTGCTTATGGGCATTATCCAATGCGCAACGATGCGGGCATGCTTTGTATCAATCATGAGTACGGTACAAATCCACACGCGCTAGGTAAGCCATCACCAGAAAGCCTTGAAGATGTGCGCTTGTCTCAAAACATTCATGGTGTTTCCGTTGTTAAGCTCAAGCGCACTTTCCGTCGTGGTTGGAAAGTGGTTAAGAGTGTCCACTCACGCCGTATTACTGTAAATACACCCGTTGCTTTTTCAGGGCCTGCAGCAGATTCCGAACTGTTACAAAATACAAATGGCAACATTCCACTAGGCACTGTCAATAACTGTGGTTCTGGACCAACCCCTTGGGGCACCTACTTAACATGTGAAGAAAACTTTAACGGCTACTTTGGAGCTAATGGAAGTTACACGCCCACTGAAGAACAAGATCGTTATGGTTTGAGTGAGAATGGATTTGGTTACGGTTGGCACTTATTCGACAAGCGTTTCGATTTAACTGATCCTGACTATGCTAACGAGCAACATCGTTTCGGTTGGGTTGTTGAAATTGATCCTTTCGATGGAACTCAAAAGCCAGTTAAACGCACTGCACTTGGCCGCGTTAAGCATGAAGCTATCGCAATCGCAGAAAGCTCTGATGGTCGCATTGCAGCTTACATGGGTGACGATCAACGTTTCGATTACTGTTATAAGTATGTTTCCAACCAAGCTTGGAAAACAGCCATCAAAAATGGTGAAAGCCCGTTAGACGATGGTAGCCTTTATGTTGCTCGCTTCGATGAAGACGGCACCGGTGAGTGGTTAGAATTAACCATTGATAACCCTGTGCTTGCTGCTCGCTTCAGTTCTCAAGCGGAATTGCTCGTTTATACACGCGTTGCAGCAGATCTCTTGGGCGCAACTCCAATGGATCGCCCAGAATGGACAACCATTGGTAAAAACGGTGAAGTTTTCTGGACCCTTACCAATAACAGTCAGCGTACTGAACCAAATGCTGCGAACCCAGAGGCACCCAATAGCGATGGTCACATTATTCGCACTGTTGATTCCGACGATTACATGGGTACTAGCTTTACTTGGGACATCTACATCCTTGCGTCTTCAACTCGCGAAACAGAAGGTGTATTTACTGATCCAGATGCAGCATGGGCAGATCCTTACGGACGTCTATTCATCGGCACTGATGGTGGTCAACCAGATGGTCTTCAAGACCAGCTTGTAGTATTCGATACCACCAAAGATGAACCAGAAGCTAAGCGTTTGCTAGTGGGCGTTAATAGTGATGAGATTACTGGATTTACCATCACCCCAGACCAGCGCACTGCGTTTATTAATATTCAGCATCCAGGCAATGGTTCGCCTGCTTCCACTAACTTCCCAGCGGAACCTGATGGAACAACCATTCCTCGCGATTGTACTTTGGTAATTACTCGTAAAGATGGTGGCATTATCGGCTCGTAATGGACCAACGCCACGAGACAACTGTTCCAAAACTGAAAAGCCCGGTTTGTCAGCCGGGCTTTTTTTGCCCTTTACAGACAGTTTAAGCTATACCACTGATCTCGACCAAAGTTACGGTCGTAAGTTTCGCATTTTTGCTCAAGATTAGAAAAGCCTGTTTCTGCTTGCAGTTCCTCTTGAATTTCTTGCCGCGCTATTTGGGTGTGAATCATTTTGATACCACCATCAGCCTTACTATCAAATACGATAAAGTTTGGGCTAGATGGATCATTGGTCCAAGGCTGCCATTCGGTCGATTGTTCTTGCAGCATGCCTAATCCAGGATCTCCGGTATAAGCAAAAGAAGCCCAATAGGATGACATGCTTCCTGCTAGCGCTTTTCGGCCTTCTTTTGAGGAGTTAGTGAACAAGAACGGTGTGCCTATTTTTACTGGGAAAATATCGGGCGTACCAAACACGAATGGAATCTCGAAAAAATGTGCTGCTCCAATTAACGTCGACAAATCAGTCCAGAGAATTTTTGGCTCCTCATCCCAATCAAAGCGATAGGCGTAAAAATTATCTTGATGTTGTGAAATTGCCGCAGCGAATTCATCGACTGCATTTGCACGCCAAACGCTGGAACTATAATAAGCGGCTAACTCAAAATAGTTCATGTCTGGTGCAAACACAGGAAGCCCACCTAAAACATATTCAGGGTCAAAGGCCATAAAGATTTTGGGCTCGTCGCGATTGGTTCCTGAAATAATCGGCACTTGGTTATAGTTGCCCGATCTAAATAGCTCATAAGGATTGCTGTCGGGGAGTGTAATCCCATCTCGAATCAATGTTGGGTAGGGATACATCCCAAACCTTGAACCATCAAAATGAGTCAGGATTTCCTCTGGACTCTTACTAAGCAAGTAATCATTGAGTTCATTCATATCTATATCGGATAAATACTCGTCCGCATCTTCTGAAGAGCCAGCTAGCCCATCAGCTATGACGAGGGCCTTTGCTATTTCATGGGAGCTTGCCTGGTGGCCACCCTCATTGGTGCAAGCCTCGGCTGAATATTGCGTGTTCCAGCCAAAGCCGCTGCTTTGCATTACTGCTCGGTGAAATAAGCCGCTGGCTTGTGGCGAGGCGAGCAAGGCGCCAACGTTAGCTGCACCTGCTGACTCTCCGAATATCATGACGCGATTAGGATCACCACCAAAGACACTGATGTTTTGCTGAACCCACTTTAATGCTTGAATTTGATCGGTTAGTGCAAAATTGGCGCCTTGATCTAACAGTGTTTCGCTATTGCTTTGGATCGCAGGATGACTAAAGAACCCAAATACACCCAAACGATAATTAATGGTAACGACAATGACGCCATATTTTTCCGCAAGTACCTTGCCATCAAATATCGAAGATTCGCCTGCCGTGTTTCCGCCGCCATGGATCCACACCATCACCGGGCGGGCCTCATCGCCTTGCGGTAGTGTTTCGAAATTGGGTGACCACAAATTTAAGTACAAGCAATCTTCCTGCCCAACAATTTCGCCAAGCATAGTGATAGGTGTATCGATCAGGAGATGGGACAACTGCGGACACGCATTTGAAAACTTGATTGCCAAATAATCTTCATTGCTAGTCTCTACATAGGGTCGAGCGGCCTTCCAGCGAAGAGGGCCTATGGGCGCCTCGGCATAGGGTATACCTCGCCAAACTAAGGTACCGTTTTCATCTTCTTGGCCAATGACACTACCACTACTAGTTTCTCTTTGAGTGAAGCTATCGACATTGAAGTCGATGTTGTTAATGGAGCCATTATTGGTTGGCTTGTGAACCCAAAGGCTGGTGGATCCGTTGGCCACTAGGCTAACTCTGTAGTAACCGGAGCTAACATTCTCAAATTCGTAGTTGCCATGTTTATCGGTTAAGGTGCTAATGCTAATGCCATCGCCGGATAGGAGTATTTGCTGTCCAGAAACAGGTTCGCCATCGAAGGTAACCGTACCTTGAATACGACAACCTGAAAGTAGAATAAGAGCGACAGCTAAGATAATGCTTTTTGCATTGCCCAAAAGACCTCGAAAACACATCACCAAATTTCCCCCTAAACAACAGATCAATGCGATATCTTATAGTTTTATTCGAGGATAACAGGGAAGAGGTCGCTACCATAATTGCTCTAGCGACACTTATAGGTGTCAGATTCGTGTATTCACAGGAACAACTATTGGTTGATTAAATATAAACCAATAGTGCTTTGGCTTTCAGATGGCTTTTGCAACATCTGCTTACCGAGCAGCGGCTTATCAAATCAGATAAATTTCTGTAGTATTCAAGCGTTTATTAATTTGATTTGGAGTTATTATGGATCGTCCATTTAAAGTGCTAGGTATTCAACAAATCGCAATAGGCGGTCTTTCTAAGGATAAGCTCAAGGAGCTTTGGGTCGATATGCTGGGCCTTGAAATCACCGGTACTTTTCAATCTGAGCGAGAAAACGTCGATGAAGACATCTGCGCTATTGGTAAAGGTCCATTCAAAGTAGAAGTTGACCTAATGCAGCCTATGGATCCTGAGAAGAAGCCCGCCGTGCATGCAACGCCGTTAAACCACATAGGTCTTTGGATAGACGATTTAGCAACAGCTGTGGATTGGTTAACAGCAAAAGGCGTGAGATTTGCCCCAGGCGGTATCCGTACTGGTGCGGCTGGTTTCGACGTGACGTTCCTACACCCGAAATCTAATGATGAGTTTCCTATTGCTGGCGAAGGTGTATTGATTGAGCTTGTTCAAGCGCCAGAAGAGGTGATTGAAGCTTTCTCGAAGCTTGCTTAATTCGCGTTCCAATCTCAAAAGGGGCTTTCTTAGCCCCTTTCGCTAGTCTAGATAATTCCAATTCCGTACTGTTACCTAGAGTTAGGTATACATCCTCTCGTATCATAGGCGTCACAACCTAACCACATTAGCTTTCAAGCGCGTCCTGGTTGAAATCTGAATAATTATCTTGTTGTGGGCAGATTAATTCGCTAATTAAATGGTCTGTTTGCTGTCTAGTCAGACAAATGCAGTTTGGTTATTTGTATCTATACTGAAATTAAGGTTGTTCTTAAACGATGTGATCTAAATTTATGTATTCCCGTAGCCATTTATAGAAGCAGTACTAGGCACTATCAAAGCATTATGCTTAAGTTTTATTTTATCCGTATCTTGTTATTGCTCTGCTCATTTAGCGCTATAAACGCTAATGCCAGCATCAATTTAACTAGCATTGAACTAACCGAAGATAAACAGCAGCTTTCCCTATCCGATATTGAGTATCTATTTGATGCCAAGCACACCATCGAGATAGGTGATGTACTATTTAATCAAGATCTTATTTGGCAACAAAGTGGCGTAAAGGATCGTTGGGAATATATAGATTTTAATTACAGTGACGATACGCTTTGGTTAAGAGCCAAGCTTACCAATAAAAGTAATTCCACCAAATCTTGGGTTTGGCAAATAGACTATATCCACCTGAACTATATAGAGTTCTTTCAGGTAGACCCGAGCACTAATCGAATCATCGAATACACTATTCCCCCTCTTGGTGATCATTATGTTAAACAGCAATGGTCAGAACGTACGCGTATTCCATACTTTAATTTTTCTTTGGCGCCAGGTGATGAAACTCTTATTTATATCAAGACTCAGTCTAATTCCCATTTTTGGTTAGATAGCTTTGTTTGGCCTGCAAGTAAATTCACTGCCCACATCACTCATGACTTTGGATTTCTAAGCCTGTTCTTTGGCTTTATGGTTGCAATGTTTGCCTATAATTTGGTGCTTTACGTAATTACAAAAGAACAAGGCTATTTGTATTACGTTTTATATGTGGGCGCCCAATTTGTCTGGCAAGCTTCGGCTTTCGGATTCCTAGGTTTTTTCGATATCGTCTTTGATCCATGGTGGCACGATAGAATGTCTTTCATTGGGCCGGCAATGTGCACCATTCTCGGAGCCATATTTATTATTCACATACTAAGCTTGAAGCAAAACGACAAAAAATCATACTACTTGATTCTCGGCGTTGTTTTAGTTTTTATCGGCTTCTTGATCGCTATTCCCTTTACACCTTTTAAAACTATGATGGAACTCATCCGAGTGATCACCATCATAGCCTGTGTGCTTATGCTAATCGTTGGTATCGAACAGTGGCGACTAGGCAATCCCGAAGGTAAGTACTTCACGTTGGCTTGGTCACCCTTGTTAATTTCGAGCGTGATTTTCTCTGCTGCACTGATGTCTTTAATGGAGTGGAGCAAATGGATGGAGTATGTGCATCTGGTGGGAACGACAATGGAGATGTTTTTACTCGCCATGGTACTAGGAAGCCGAATAAATCGTGAGAGGCGGGAAAGAGAAAAAGCTCAACATGACCTATTTGAAAAAGAGAAAGAAGCAATCACCGCTAGAGCCGAGACAAAAGCAAAAGGTGAGTTCTTTGCGAAGATGAGTCATGAGATACGTACTCCAATGAATGGGGTTCTTGGGATTGTTGAATTATTAGAGCAATCAGAACTCGATGCTGATCAAAGTAAGATGGTTAAGACGATTCATAGCTCTGGCAAATCATTGCTGACAATTATTAATGATTTGCTCGATCTTTCTAAATTTGAATCCGGGAAACTTGTGCTAGAAACCATACCGGTTAATTCTTTAGCGCTTATAGATGAGACTATTACAGTAATAGGAAGTCGCCTAACCGATGGCCCAGTGGTTCTTAAAAAACATCACGATATTGACACTATCCCTGAGGTGCTAGGAGACCCAACAAGAATTTGTCAAATCTTAATGAACCTGACAAGTAACGCTTTAAAGTTCACAAAACAAGGTTCCGTCACCCTTAATCAAAAACTTACAGAGCAGTTCGAAAACCATGTTCGAATTCGGTTTGAAGTTATTGATACAGGCATCGGTATTTCACAAGAGCAGCAACAAAAATTATTTACACCGTTTGTGCAAGCAGATTCTTCTACCACAAGACAATTTGGTGGTACTGGCTTAGGGCTTTCTATTTGTAAAGAGCTTGTTGAACTGATGGACGGTGAAATTGGTATCGAAAGCACTCCAGGAGAGGGCACCACCTTCTGGTTTGAAATACCCTTTAATCTAAGTACAGATGCTTCAACTTCAACAACCTTCGAAGTTGCTGCAAATGAAGCAACGTTTGAAGGTGTCACAGCATTAGTGGCTGATGATAATGCGGTTAATCAATCAGTCATGAGCGGAATGTTATCGAAACTCAAAGTGGCGCCAACCTGTTTTGATAATGGCAAAGAAGCTTTAGAAGCTAGTCAGAGCCAATCCTACGATATCATTTTGTTAGATTGTGAAATGCCAGTTATGGATGGTTATACGTCTAGCAGACATATGCGAGAAATAGATTCGCTCAACGATACGCCTATTATCGCAGTAACAGCTCATAGCCGTGAAGAAGTGTTAGAGAAATGCAAAGCGCATGGAATGGATGACCTCATCACAAAGCCTGTCACGATCGCTAAGTTACGAGAAGCACTAGCTAACAATATTAAAAGGAACTAATCCCTACATGATTAAAATTTCTAACGAAGTTCCTTTTAATCGGCACTCGAAACCATATATGCTTGCACTGAAGTGTTGTCTGCTGACGCTTTACACGATCTTTAGTATGGCTGCTGTAGCAACGGAGGAATATCAAAAATATTCAACTGAGTTTATTGCACCTAAAGGTATAGTTGCTGTGAGCTTTAACGTTAATCAGGGCCGCGTAAGTTCATCTTATGATGAAGATGGCAATGAAGAAAAATTTGGCAAAGACCTGTCTGGAATACCGTTAGATTTCTTCGGCCTGCCTGGGGATACCACTGACGTTTCACTTAGATATCAAACAGACCTTCTTGAAGTCACCGCGGGTTATGGAATCACCGATGATATCTCTATTGGTATTCAGTTTTTAGCTGGTGAAACTTGTGCTGACGCATCCATTAAAACTCAAAATGGCTTTGGAGATGTTTTAGTTGCCTCATTCACCGATCCTGATGGCGCATTTGCTTACAAGGACGTCGATAGCAATTGTGAAAATGGAGTGTTTGCTCCCATAATCGGAGCAGCCTGGAGAGTCTATGATGGTAAGTACGATAGTTTGGTGTTCATTCCAGGTATTCGCCTAGGTGGATTAACTGATGTTTATGATCCAGATAAACTCTTCCAGCCCCTTATCGATGATGGCGCCAACGACATTATCATTCGTTTTGATTACTTCCGTGATTTAACCTTTCAGCTGGATATAGCAGCTCAAATCGAGTACGGAATCAATCTAGAAGACAAAAGGGAAATGCGGGTACCAGTAAGCGATCTTCCGATCACACCAATTGCGTTTAAAGAAAAATTAGAGCGGGATGTTGGCGACTATACGCTTTTAGATATTGAACTTGGCTATCGTTTTATGAATCGTCAAGCACGTATATATATCGCCTATTATAGAAAAGAAAAAGGAAAAGACGAGTACAGCTCTCCATCTGGCTTATCGACTCAGTTTCTTGAGAAAAACTCTGATTTTAGAGATGAGGAATACAGAATTGGTTTTAATTGGGATGGGGTTCCCGCCTGGCAAGCAGGAAAGATCCTTTTTCCGTTTAAGGCAGAAATCAATTTTTGGGAAAGCTTTAAGGGTAAAAACTACTTCAAATATTATTTTACGGAGTTTAAGTTAACCTTAGCGTTTTAATCTAAGCTTTAAAACGATTAGAAGACTCTATTCACCTTAACAATCAATCTTGGCCCGATCCCTGCAATGTAATAGCAATAAGCCTATTGGCATTATCTGTTAGTTACCATAGATGTGGATTAGTGGTGATGAAAAAGAACCTAGTTGTGATCGGTAATGGAATGGTGACCGGTCGGTTTTTAGACGAGTTGTCGAAGTTTCCTGGTCATAATTACCAAATAACCGTGATCAGTGCTGAATCTAGCGGCACGTACAATCGTATTATGCTCTCTTCTGTGCTCGCAGGTGATGCGCAGTTTCCTGAAATCATTCAGAAGAGCCCAGAATGGTTTACTGAAAACCAAGTGACGCTGCGCCAAGGAGAGGCAGTAGTGCATGTTAATAGGGCATCTAAAGAAGTGGTTACCAGTAAGGGTAATCATTTTTCATATGACCATTTAGTATTCGCAACGGGATCCAGGGCCGCAACAATCCCAGCAGCTAACCAAGACCTAAACAATATCTATCCTTTTCGTTCGGTTGGAGATACCCAAAAAATATTAGATCACGCTGATTCTTGCGCGTCTGCTATTGTTGTTGGAGGTGGTTTTCTAGGCCTAGAAGCGGCATGGGGGTTAGCACAACGGGGTATCAAGGTAACCGTAATTCATCGTAGCGAATACATATTAAATAGACAGCTAGATAAAACTGCTAGCCAATTATTACAAAAGAAACTTGAACTAGCGGGTTTGCATTTCGCTCTGGGCACAGAAGTTGAAGCGTTCCAAGGTGACAACATCGTTCAAAGTGTAAAACTGAATAATGGTTCACAACTGAACTGTGATATCGCCATTATTGCTACAGGTATTACTCATAATGCTGAGTTGGGTTGGCAAATAGGCCTTGGTGGTACTAGGGCGATTCAGGTTGATCCTTTGATGCAAACTTGCGATCCGAATATAAGTGCAATTGGTGAATGCGCTGAGATCGATGGTCAAACCTTTGGTTTAGTCGAACCCTTGTGGCAGCACGCAAAGATCCTAGCGAATAAGCTCTGTGCTCCCGACATTCGTGAAGTCAATGGCTTTCTAGATAAGCCGATTGCTACCAAACTTAAAATATCTGGTGTTCAACTCTTTTCCGTAGGCAAAGTTAACGCCAACGACCCAAGTAACGAAATCACTTTACTCGATGAAAAAGCTGGTATTTATCGCAAACTTATAATTGAGGATCAAAAGATTGTAGGTGCGGTACTTTATGGCGACGTGCGATCGGGTAATTGGTATGTAGATTTGATGTGTTCTAAAACAGAACTGTCGAATGCGAATACAATGTTGTTGTTCGGACAGGAATACTTGGCTGCGTAGAGCACTCTCCAAGACTAAAAGCTGAAAGTTAAATATATGAATTTGATACCCGTTGTGGAAAACCAGGAAATATTCACTACGGATACCACTTGCCCATACTGCGGTGTTGGTTGTGGTGTAACCGTTAGTCAGTCCGACACCCATGTTAAGGTTTCTGGTGATCAAGAACATCCAGCAAATGCAGGACGACTCTGCGTCAAAGGGTCTGCTTTACACGAAACCATTGATCTAGAGGGAAGGTTGTTGCAACCGATAGTTGATGGGAAGTCCAGCACTTGGAATTCTGCGCTCAGCAAAGTTGCAGATCATTTTAGAAAAACGATTGAACAGCACGGGCCAGACTCTGTTGCATTTTATTTATCGGGCCAGTTGCTAACCGAAGACTATTACATTGCCAATAAGTTAATGAAAGGGTTTATTGGCAGCGCGAATATCGATACTAACTCTCGTTTGTGTATGGCATCCGCGGTGGTAGCTCATAAGCGTGCATTTGGTGCGGATGCAGTGCCAGGTTGTTATGAAGATTTGGAAATGGCGGACGTTCTTTTCTTCGTTGGGTCTAACGCAGCCTATGCTCATCCTATCGTTTTTCAACGCATCGCTAAAGCAAAAAAACAGCGGGATATCAAGATCGTTGTTCTGGATCCACGTCGAACAGCTACTTGTGATATAGCCGATTTACATTTACCACTTAAAGCTGGCACAGATGCTTTCTTTTACAACGGTCTTTTAGTTTACCTAGCTGATAACAATAAATTAGATGGCAAATTTTTACAGGATCATTGCGATGGCTTTGATGAAGCATTAAAAGTTGCTCGAGAACAAACTCCGACAGTTGGTGTAGCCGCTTCATTATGCGATGTCAGTGAAATGGATCTACTGGCGGCTTACAGCTATTTCGCTGAGAACGATAGGGTCGTATCAGTTTTTTCTCAAGGAATTAATCAATCATCATCAGGCGTTGATAAAGGTAATGCGCTGATCAATTGCCATCTAGCTACTGGAAAAATTGGAAGAGAGGGGGCCACACCCTTTTCGATAACAGGCCAACCTAATGCTATGGGTGGGCGAGAAGTAGGAGGGCTGGCTAATCAATTAGCTGCTCATATGAGCTTCGAGCCTGAAGACATTGAAGTGGTCCAAAGCTTCTGGAACGCGACTCGAATGGCTACTAAGGAAGGTTTAAAGGCAGTAGATTTATTTGATGCCGTATTAGAGGGTAAAGTTAAAGCCATATGGATTATGGGCACTAATCCAGTCGTCAGTATGCCCAACGCTAACAAAATTAAAGCTGCACTAGAAGCTTGCGATATGGTTGCTGTAAGCGATTGTATGGCAGATACAGATACCACAAGACTTGCAGATGTAGTTTTTCCGGCCACAACGTGGGGTGAGAAAGAAGGCACTGTCACCAACTCGGAAAGAACAATTAGCCTACAAAAGTCTTTTGCTAAATCGCCAGGAGAAGCAAAGCACGATTGGCAGATTATCGCAGATTTCGCCAAAAAGTTGGGATTTGTTGAAGAGTTTGATTATCAAGATGGCTCACAAATATTTGCTGAGCATGCTGCGCTCTCAGGATTCAAATCAGAGTACAGTCACAAGAGAGCCTTCAATATTTCTCAATATGCAAATATTAATAAATCCGACTATCAACGTTTAAAGCCAACTCAATGGCCAATCACAACCAGTAAAAATAAGGGGACTAAACGGCTATTTGAAGATGGAAAATTTTATACGGAAAATGGTAGAGCCAAGTTTATTCCCATTACGGCGCGATTGCCGAAAGTTTTGCCTCACCCAAATCAATTTGTAATGAATACTGGACGCATTCGAGATCAGTGGCACACCATGACTCGAACTGGAAAAGCGTCGCGTTTATTGTCACATACCAGTGAGCCATACGTTCAAATCCATCCGGATGATGCAGATCGTTTAGGAATACAGGAACTAGACTTGGTAGAATGTACTAATCAAGATAATCGCTACTTAGGGAAAGCGAAAATTAGCTCAGATCAACGCTTGGGTGAGCTATTTATCCCGATGCATTGGAATAGTGTGTTTGCTTCTAATAGTCGTGCTGGCGCATTAGTTTATGATGTTGTGGATCCATTGTGTGGTCAGCCAGAATTTAAGCATAGCCCCGTCAATATCAGCAAATATATCAGTCAAGAGCAGGGCTTGCTGTTGACTACTCAGGCGTTGGAAAAATTGCCTACAGATTATTGGAGTAAGATCACATTGGATCTCGGAAATGCCTATTATTTTTCCGATAAGGAATCACAAGTTGGTTGGTCAGAATGGGCAACGGATACTTTTTCTGAAATAGACGATTGGGTCGTACTCAACGGTGGTGATGGAGGTTTTCGTACACTTGGGTTTGTTGAAAATAAATTACGAGTTGCATTACTGGTTGGAAAACCACAGCAAGAAATAGCTCAACATCATTGGCTGGCAAGCCAACTTGGAAAACACATCGACCTAGAACAGCGCTTTACGTTATTAGCAGGAGCTCCAGGAGATTCATCTAAAGATCCCGGTGCCATTGTTTGTTCTTGCTTTCAAATCGGCGTTAATCAAATTAAAGAAGAAATTAACAATGGAGTCAGCACCGTCGACGCTTTAGGAGAAAAACTAAAATGTGGTACCAATTGCGGCTCTTGTATTCCTGAGCTTTCAGATTTACTCGTAAACTCCCAATAAAAAAGCCGAGAGCACAATGCTCTCGGCTTTAATTCGGGCTTACTCTAAACGATAAAATTAAGCTTGCTGTCTACGACGCGCAAAGCCTAGACCAGCTAGACCCAAACCAAATAGAGCAATAGACGCCGGCTCTGGTACGTCAGCTGGATCAGCAATATTTGCTGTTACCCATTGGCCTGCACTATTCAGACCTTCAACTAGTAGAGTGGCAGCACCATGATTTTCCCAGAAGAGTAAGTCAAACTCTTTTAATCCACCACCGATACCAAAGTCAGATAATGTTAGAGTACCTGAGCTTCTTAATGCAGTGTTACGGTTAAAAGTGTAAAGATCGATTTCATCAATATTTACATCAATACCGTCATCATGACGAACTCTGAGGGCGCTGTATTGATTAGTATCGATCAATCCGGTGGCATGCAATACGAAAGTAGTGCGGTGCCCACCAGGAAATGGATCAGCGCCATAAGCTGCTCGGTGAGATGGCCAGTCTGAAAAGTAAATAGTGTCACTATTGTACGTTGATACAGAAGCTGGGCTTGATATTACGGATTGGGCTTGTCCGATGTTGTAAATGTTAGAGTTAGACTCATAAACATTGATCAACGCTGCATTAGCTGAAGCAGCGGATAGTGCCATCGCTGCACCTAATAGTAGCTTTTTCATTAAATAGCCTCCTGCAATTTAAGTTTCTGAAATTTAACTAATACCTATTGATATCAAAGATCACAAAAAGCGTGATGCAGTTCACAAGCAAAATGTGAGCCAATCGAAAATACTCTTTATTATCAATAAATTAGTTGTTTCAGAAAAGCTTCATTTGGTCATATCGTAAACAAAGTCGACAACAGACCGGAAACAGGAGGTTTTTTGAGTTTTTAGAAAAAGCTCCATGGGGATCGAAGCATTAAGCACTGTTTATAGTGCTCTGTTCCGTAATTAGAGATACATGTTGAGCGTCAATATCGGCATCGAAGTATGCCATACCTAGTTTATTCAAGTACTCGTTCCGCTCAGCTTTCATCAAATCGATGTTTAGCTCTCCAGTATTGCAGATTTCATAGAGCTTGGTCACGTATGCTAAGAAGGCTTCACCTTCCTTAACCATAAGCAAGCTTGCGGCACCAACATCAGGACGTACTTTGCCACGTTCTTCTTCTGGTAGATTTATGGCCAACACAACAGGGTGCTCTTCGCCGTCAAAGCGTACGCTTCGCTCCCTTACTGTCTGTTGAGCCCAGTAGTAAGCTAGTTCTTTGCTTTGTGTAAGAAATACAGGTTCGATCGACTCAGTGTACTTATTGCCGATAGTCGCCATGGTACTTTTGGCCGCTTGTTTCATGGCTTTGTCGCCTGAACGCTTTAAACCATTTTCTTTGATCGAATCTAAAAGAGCAGAGGAGGTGCCGTGATACCAAACATCGCTAGTCGCAAAACCGTTTTCAGATAACAGGTCTTTCGCATCTTGTAGATAGCTTGGAATATCACTCATCTTTCACTCACTTTTTTGATTTAAGAAGTTGTTAAATATTACTTAGTTAAAGAAAAGGCGACAATCAATTAAGAGAGTCGCCTTTTTTGGCTCATTAAAGAGCCGAACACATTAAGCTTTTGTTGAAAGCTTAACTAGCCAATCTCAGATTATGAGAATTGGTTAGAAGTGTTTTTCGCACCACCAGCTTTAAGTGCACGATCACCAGCGTAGTATTCTTTGTGATCATCACCTAGGTCAGAACCAGCCATGTTTTGGTGCTTAACGCAAGCGATGCCCTGACGGATCTCTTTACGTTGAACGCCTTCAACATAACCGAACATAGCCTTATCACCGAAGTACTCTTTAGCTAGGTTGTCTACAGACAACGCAGTCGTGTGGTAAGTAGGTAGGGTGATTAGGTGGTGGAATACGTTCGCTTCACGAGCTGTATCAGCTTGGAAAGTTTGAACGCGAGCATCAGCAGCTGCAGATAGCTCTGAATCGTCATACTCAGCAGACATAAGGTTGTCGCGATCGTATGCAGATACGTCTTTACCTTCTTCTTTCCATGCATCAAAAGTTTGCTGACGGAAGTTTAGAGTCCAGTTGAAAGATGGAGAGTTGTTATAAACAAGCTTCGCATCTGGGTGAACTTTACGAACTTCATCCATCATGCCTTTGATTTCGTGTACAGTAGGAACTGCAGTTTCGATCCAAAGAAGGTCAGCACCAGCATTGATAGCACCGATACAATCGAATACACAACGCTCGTGGCCAGTACCTTGACGGAATTGGTATAAACCAGAGGGAAGACGCTTAGGACGAACTAGCTTACCGTCACGGCTGATTAGAACGTCGCCAGGATTAGTGTCTTCTGGAGCAACTTCTTCAACGTCCAAGTAAGAGTTGTAGATATCACCAGAATCGCCAGGCTCATTTACAACAGCGATTTCTTTAGTAAGGCCAGCACCTTCAGAGTCAGTACGTGCAACGATAACACCATCGTCAACACCAAGCTCTAAGAAAGCGTAACGTAGTGCACGTAGCTTCGCGTGGAAGTCAGCGTGAGGTACAGTTACTTTACCGTCTTGGTGACCACATTGTTTTTCATCTGCTACTTGGTTTTCAATTTGTAAACAACAAGCACCCGCTTCAATCATTTGCTTAGCCATTAGGTAAGTCGCTTCAGCGTTACCAAAACCAGCGTCGATGTCTGCAACGATTGGTACTACGTGAGTTTCGTGATTGTCGATTTGATCTTGGATCTTAGCAACTTCAGCGTCATTACCAGCTTCTTTAGCTTTAT
>JAKSAW010000046.1 GCA_022361455.1 Pseudomonadales bacterium
CTATTAATGCTGAAGTTCAGTACCTATTCGGTGATTTCCCCTGAAGGTTGTGCATCCATTCTGTGGAAGAGTGCTGAGCATGCTCCACTAGCGGCAGAAGCTATGGGGCTAACGGCTTCTCGTTTATACGAGTTGGGCTTAGTGGATCGCGTTATCGAAGAGCCTCTCGGTGGTGCTCATCGCGATCATGATCAAACCGCGCAATCTATTAAGTCGGCTTTGATTCAGGCAATCGATCGTTTATCAGGTAAGCCTGTGGATCAGTTATTGGATGAGCGTTACAAGCGACTCATGAGCATGGGTTATTCAGGTTAACTGAATAACCTCGCCATCGTGCCCTTTGAGCTACTCATATTTCCACTTCTAGGCGTTGTTGCCGGATTGATCGCTGGCCTATTGGGCGTCGGCGGTGGCATTGTTATTGTTCCTGTTCTTATTTTTACCTTTCAGTTACTGCAATTTTCAGAACAAGTATTAACGCATATGGCGGTGGGTACCTCTCTGGCCACCATTATTATCACTTCCTTCGGGTCTGTTAAGCAGCACCATGCTAAAGGCGCTGTTCGTTGGGATATATTTAAGTCGTTGGCTGTTGGTTTGGCCATTGGTGCCTTTGCCGGTGCGGAGGTGGCGGATCTTTTAAATGGCCGTATTTTGCAAATTCTTTTTGGTGGATTTGCGCTGCTCATTGCTATGCAAATGGCGTTAGGATTAGCGCCTAATGCCCGCCGAGGGTTGCCAAATCAGGTAGGTTTAATGGCGTCCGGCGGCGTTATAGGCGTTGCATCAGCGGTGTTTGGCATTGGTGGTGGATCGCTAACGGTTCCGTTTTTAACATTATGTAATGTCAAAATGCAGGAAGCGGTGGGTACCTCTAGTGCTGGTGGGATGCCGATTGCTATTGCTGGAGCCATTGGATTTGTTTTGGCGGGCTGGGGAGTGCAAACATTGCCATCTTTCAGTGTCGGCTATATTTATCTGCCGGCTTTGTTGGGCATTGGTATTACCAGCATCATTTTTTCACAGGTTGGCGCCAAGTTAGCACATCGCTTGCCGGCCACCACGCTCAAGCGTTGCTTTGCGGTTATCTTGGTGTTCGTTGGAATCAAATTGATTATCGGCTAGATAATGGGTAGCCTCTGCAAGAAAATTGTCACCAAATAGTCATACTATTTGAGCCCTGTCGTTTTTAGGAGAGTAACATGCGTTGGATTTTTATGAAGTTAGTGGTGATATCTGCACTAGTTGCCAGTGGTTGTGCGACTAAGCAGCATCATGTTTGGTATGAGGGTAACGAACAAGCGGCAGTTTTAAAATCGAAGGAAACTGTATTGATAGAGTCCATTGATGGACGAAAAACTGATGTTGCCTTTATTGGTCAAGTTCATAGCTATTCGTTAGCACCCGGAGAGCATGTAATTGTTGTTACATATGGAGACCTTTTTGAGATCACAGCGGATGATTATGAGAAAATAACATCCAATCCTGTGAAACTTACGGTCAACTTAGAGGCGGGTAAAACTTACCAATTCGACCATAAAGAAGTAAAAAAAATGGAAGCTTCCCGAGAGTTTTCGCAAAAGCCTGTTTTTTCGCTTATGGATACCAGCACCGGCAAAGCGCAGGATTTGGTTGTTGAATACACTACCCCTCGAAGCATCTTATCTCGTTTGCGTTTTGAATCTGAGCAAGAGCAGATCTTTGTTAGTGATTACGTTAAGAAGCAGCAAGCTACCAAGCCAGCCTCAGCGGATGGGGCTGTGGTTACCTCATCACCCACCGCAGAGAATGGAGCGACAACAGCGAAAGCGTCTGGAGGAGAGCTGTCCCCGTTGCATATGCTGAAATTTTCTTGGCAGCAAGCCTCTCCGCAAGAGCGTGCAGCCTTTTTGGAATGGACCCAGCAATAGCTGGCCTGTTACTAAATATGTGAGATAAAAATTTAGGAGAGGTTGATCCTCTCCTAAAAACACCTATCCAAAGCTACATCCTAAACGGACGTTCTCTGCCATTTGGTAAGGGAACCATCTTGTTCTGCTAGTTGTTTGATCAAATTTGCTGCCTCCCAGGTTTGCCCGGTTTGTTCTTCTAGTGCAGTAAAATCTTCTATCAGTTGCTTTGCGCCCACCTTATCGCCGTAAAACATGGGGCCGCCTCTATAAGCAGGAAATCCATACCCGTAGATATAGATAATATCGATATCGCTGCTGCGAATAGCAATACTCTCTTCTAGTATTTTTGCACCTTCGTTGATTAAGGCATAAATACAGCGCTGCACGATTTCATCAGAGCTAATGGAACGACGTTCAATTCCGAGTTCGCTAGCCACCTTTTCGATGGTGCTGGTTACGATATCATCCGGGATTGGCTGGCGGGAGTTTTCATCATAGCGATAAAAACCTCTGCCATTTTTTTGCCCGAAACGCTCTGCTTCGCAGAGCGCGTCAGCAACTTTATCGATATCTCTAGACTGACCGGATTTTTTCCTTTCTCGCCAACCTAAGTCGAGTCCCACTAAATCGTGCATGGCAAATGGCCCCATGGCCATACCAAATTCTTGCAGGGCACCATCAATATCTTGTGGCAGAGCACCCTCCAATAAAAGTTGGCTGGCCTGTTCCATATATTTGAATAACATCCTGTTGCCAATAAAGCCTGGGCAGTTGCCAGCAAGCACCGATACTTTCTTGAGTTTTTTGCCAAGGCTCATAGCGGTCGCAATTACACCCTTGGCGGTTTCAGCGCCACGAACTACCTCTAACAATGGCATGACGTTGGCAGGGCTGAAAAAATGCATACCGATAACGTCCTCTGGACGGGAGGTCACTTGAGCAATCTCATCGATATTGAGCGCAGAGGTATTGGTAGCTAGTATTGCTCCGGATTTTGCTACTGAATCGAGTTGCTCAAAAATTTTCTTTTTGAGTGCTAGGTTCTCAAACACAGCCTCGATAATAACATCTGCATCAGCCAGTTCTTGGTAGTCCAAAGAGCTCTTTATAAGGCTTAAGCGCTGTTCATAGGACGATTGCTTGAGCTTGCCTTTGGCCAGAGACAGTTCATAGTTTTTTTGAATCTTCGCAAGGCCTTTATCTAATCCCTCTTGATCTGCATCTAGCAGTGTGACTTCAATGCCTGCATTTGCAAAGCACATAGCAATGCCGCCGCCCATGGTGCCTGCGCCGATGACAGCTGCTTTTTTGATGTCTCGTCTTGGCGTTTCTTTCGGAATGTCTGGAATTTTTGCCGCATTACGTTCGTTAAAAAATACGTGAATGAGTGCTTTGCGCTGCGAGCTTTTAAAGCATTTAAAGAAATTTTCCGCTTCTTTGGCTATTCCCTTGTCGAAATCATCAATATTCACTGCGGCTTCTACACATTCGATAATCCAGCCGGGCGCTCTTTGGCCTCTGGCAGTTTTTTCGGCTAAGCGTCTCGCTGCGTCAAAAATGCCGGGTTTATTTTTGTCTTGCTGTTGATGCTCACTTAAATCACGGATTTTTCGTAATGGGTATTCCCTATTTTTAAGATCTTCTGCGAAGGCGAATGCAGCCTCCATGAGATCATCTTCTGCAACTGCATCGATAATACCGAGCGTGAGTGCTTCACTGGGTTTTACATGTCTTGCCGAAAGCATGATATCTAATGCCGCTTCTGCGCCGATTAAGCGCGGTAAGCGTTGGGTACCACCCGCACCAGGTAAGAGGCCCAGTTTGACCTCAGGAAGCCCAAACAAGGCTTGTTGGTTGCAAATACGATAATCACAGCATAAAGCAGTTTCTAAACCGCCCCCAAGGGCGGAACCATTAATTGCCGCAATAATGGGTTTGGTGCTGCTTTCCATACGGTTTAAAACAGCCGGCAGTGGAGCACCTTCCATTTTGCCGCTAAATTCCGAAATATCGGCACCGGCGATAAAAGAATTACCCGCACCGGTAATGATGATGGTGCCTATTTGTTCATCCTGCTGCGCGCGCTCGATCAAGTCAAAAAGCCCTTGCCTTACTCCTGAACTTAAAGGGTTTACTGGAGGATTATCAATGGTGAGAATTGCGCAAAACTTTTTAACTTCATAATGGACAGTGCCTTTCATAATTACCCCTCTAATTATTTTCTTACGTTTTTTATTCTCAGGTAAAAATTAGCAGTAAATGGCTAGGCTTTTCACAACATTTAGTACTCTGTATTTAACAGGTGGTCAAAAGATGATCTAATGTCGTATTTTTTTACGAATGGATGCACTTTTTTGTAGCCAAATCAGTACTTTTTGCACCATTATACGCCCGAATGTTCTAATATTGGCTTAGCCTGTCATAAGGGCTCAACAATTCTGAAATAAATTGAAGAATATGTACGTAAATGATGGAGTTAAGTGGTTCAAAAGTATGTCACGAAAGTGTCATACAGCAGAGTCATACTTCGCCCCGTTATTCGCGGACTGTTTTCGTGA
>JAKSAW010000045.1 GCA_022361455.1 Pseudomonadales bacterium
CTTCGGTGCGTCGGGCTGCGGCAAGACGAGCCTGCTGGAGAGCGTCGCCGGTCTGAGGCCGGCTTGCCGAGGTCGCGTGCAGCTCGGCGAGCGTGTGTGGCAGGACTCGGACGCGAAAGTCTTCCTCCCGCCCGAGCGTCGTGGAGTTGGCTACGTACCACAGGACTCGCTGCTGTTCCCGCGTCGCACGGTCGCGTTCAATCTGCGATCCGGCGCGCGCCGCGCGCTTCGAAACGGCGGCGGTCACGAAGGCTTGATGGACAGCATCGTCGAGCTGCTCGAGCTGGCCTCGCTTCTCGATCGCGATGTCGGGACGCTGTCGGGGGGCGAGCGTCAGCGCGTCGCGCTCGGGCGCGCGCTGTGCTCGGCTCCCGACCTGATCCTTCTCGACGAGCCTCTGGCCGGGCTCGACCACCCGCTGAGGCAGAAAGTCCTTCCTTTCTTGCGTCGTGTCCGCGACGAGCTCGACGTGCCGATGCTCTTGGTCTCCCACGATCCGATCGACGTTCAGACTCTCTGCGACGACCTCGTCGTGCTCCGCGACGGTGCCGTGATCGCGCGTGGCGCCCCGCGTGAGGTGCTCGTCGATCCGTCGGTCTTTCCGATCGCCGATGAAGGCGGATTCGAGAACGTCCTCCCGTGCACGACGGTTAGCTCCGATGAGCGCCGCACGGTCGTGCACCTGGGGGATCCCCCGAGCGATCTGACGCTCAGCCTCGGTCTTCCCTCGCCCGGGCCCCGGCATGCCCGCTTCGTCGGCATCCCGGCGCGCGACGTGCTCGTTGCGACCAAGCAGCCCCAGGAGATCTCGGCGCGCAACGTTCTGGCGGGCCAGGTCGTTGCCGTGCAATCGATGGACGGCTTCGAGCTGGTTCACACGAGCCTGGCCGAGGGGGTGCCGGAGGTCGTCGTCGAGGTTACGCGCGAGGCGGTGGCCGAGCTGGGGCTGAGCCCCGGCCGGGCGGTGTTCCTGGTGATCAAGGCCATGTCCTGCACGCTCTACGAGGAAGATCGCTAGCTTCGAAGCCGCAGATCCCGGCGACCGGAGCGATTCACTCTGTCCCGACGGCGCTTCACACAGTATCCTGAGGTATGGCGCGGGGTCTCAGACCGGCAGGCTTGGTCCTGAC
>JAKSAW010000044.1 GCA_022361455.1 Pseudomonadales bacterium
GACTGATATCCATTTCATTGGCAATATCAATCGTCGTGACATTGGGTTCACCACACAGGTTGAATAGATCCAAGCTGGTTAGCAGGATCCTGTCGCGTGTTTTCATACCTATTTAATCACTACCCGCCATAGTCCGTTAGGGGTTTGCTCATTTTCTGGGGATACCAAAGATATAAGCTCATGTATTTGAAACGATTTATTAAGCATAAGGTAGAAACTCTTAATTGTCATTAACGGAAAGTGACGGATCGGTAACGCATTGTGGTAAAGCTATTTTCTCTATTATTTGCCCAAGATTTGATAAATGCCCGCGAAGTAAAGATAATATGCGCCCCACATTGAGGAAAGGGTACCCCAGAGCGTTTGGGGAAGATCGCAATCAACTGGTTTTTGGCTGGGCGTGGGGCAGCAAGTATGCTGCATAAATGCACCAATAGAGTGTAATCCTGAGAGTGTAGTCCGAGCCATAACAGTTCTTACAGTTACAAAGGTATCTACCGGTGACAGATAAAGTTAAACAGCATCTTGAATCTTGGATGAATCGTGAAGCATTGGCGGAGTCGATGATCCCGATGATCGGCAAGCTTTACCGTGATAAGAGTGTCGTAACCTCCATTTACTCACGTCAATTAGTCAATCAGTCAGTGATTGATATTCTCAAGGCACATAAATTCGTACGTCAGTTGGCAAACGAGCCTCTGGCTGTCGAGGAAACCTATCCAATTCTTGAAGCGATCTCCGCCATGGAGCTTTATCCTTCTCGAATCGATTTGGGCAAGTTGGCCACTAAATACAAGCGCGATGGTAATGGTCAATCTTTAGAAGAATTTTTAAAAGCTGAACTGAGCGATGCCCTTAGTGCAGATCGTTCACCTCAGTTCAAACCTCGCGACGTAGTTCTATACGGATTTGGTCGTATTGGTCGTTTGGTTGCGCGACTGCTTGTGGAAAAAGCCGGTGGCGGTGATGCGCTGCGACTACGAGCTATCGTAGTGCGTAAAGGTAAGGCTGAAAACGATCTTCAAAAGCGTGCCAGCTTGTTGCGACGTGACTCAGTACACGGTCCTTTCCGTGGCACCATTTCGGTCGATCAAGAGCATGATGCGCTAATCATTAATGGTAACTATGTGAAAGTTATCTATGCCAACAGCCCTTCTGAAGTTGATTACACAGAATACGGTATAGACGATGCCATTGTTGTTGATAACACCGGTGTTTGGCGTGATGAAGCTGGTCTTGATCAACATGTAGCTTGTACTGGCGGATCACAAGCCTTGTTAACGGCACCAGGCAAGGGTGACATCAAGAA
>JAKSAW010000043.1 GCA_022361455.1 Pseudomonadales bacterium
CTAGAAACTCTGTAAATATCTCTGAAACCATAGAGCTTTCAGAAAAACTAAAGCCTATATTTCTATCTAAAGACGGAGCAGAAACAGGCCGACTGATAATAGGCGGGAGCACTGAGTATTCGGGCACAATCGTCACACCATCACCCTTTCGTACAAAATTATGAACCCAGTCTTCGCGTTGGCTACGGAAGACTACACTTAACTCCAATGAGTTTTTTTCGCAATAATCAATAAATTCATCACGAAAGTCACAATTCAATCTATCTATATAAGGTTGATCAGCAATCGAAGAAAGGGGAACTTCTCGCTCACTCTCGAAAGCGTGCCCCTCAGGAAAAGCGACCATCATTCGCTCAACATATAATTGGTATTGCTTTAAACGCCCACCAGACTGTTCATTATATGCACCAAAAGCCCCATCCAATGCCCCCGATCTAATTAGATCGGGTATATCTTCTTGTCTCACATCATGCAACAAAAGCATCACACCAGGATTATCAGATTGAAACTTAGCGAGAAACTCTCTTAATATACAGGGCCCTACCGTACACATCAGCCCGATATGCAACTCTTGCTGATCACCATTTATGAAGGATTCTGCTGTTTCCTTTACTAATTTTCTAGTTTTATCAATACTTTCGAAATGCCCCCTTATAACTCGCCCTAAAGCCGTTAACCGAGTATCTCGACCATCTCGGTAAATTAGACTTCCTCCTAGCTCATCCTCCAACCGTTTTATTGCTTGAGTTAATGCGGGTTGAGAAACAAAGCATTGCTCCGCAGCTCTCGTAAAATTGAGAGTATCGGATAAAGCTAGGAAATATCTAATTTGGTTTATATCCATTCACAAAAGTCTCTTTACGCCAATCTGATTATGGCAGTCTTGAAAATCATTTTGTCAAGATCCTAAAAAAATATAGGACACCTAACATCCCCAAATAATATATGGCTAACACAAACTAACTACAAATATATATTTTATACCCGATTGAATTCATCTCAATTGAGCTTCAACCAGCCAAATAAAAACAGCTGAACAAAATCAACAAGATCTTGCTGCAAGAATCAAATAGCACATCAAAGCACAATATATCGCGCATAGCTTTTATGAGTCACAGGCACGTAATATTTAACATCTTGAGAATCATTATTCGTATTACTATCCACACCATTAGCTTCAACAAACCCAATAACAGCCAAGGGTATTAAAGCCATAATCATGGGTATTTTAGATTTCATTATTTCCGATTTTAGTCAGCACTATATAAATTGAAATAATATAAAATATTCCGAAACCGATATTTAGCGCAGCGGGCACAAAATACAATCCCAGGCATGGAATGTATTTATTTAAATAAAGGCATGAAAAACCAAGCATGGCAGGGGTGAACACAAATACCCATTTAGGATATATCGTTCTTCCACCCACAATCAAAAAAGCTAAAATAATAGAATGCAGCACTATAGAAACACACATCACCACCATTAGAGGCTCATAATTCTCTTGATAATCTTCAATAAGACGATTAGACGGACCCTGATTAACAAGCTCGAACAGTGACATTCTAGAAGACATCCATTGTGATCCGATTACCATTCCATAAATACCAACGACTGATGCCAAAGCAGACAAATTAACGGAACTCGAGCGGATAGCCATATGAATATGCAAAAAGCCGACGATATAAATCGGCGAGAACAAAGAGACCAATACATGGCCAATCAACGCTTTTTCACGCGAAGCACCAAACATAAATTCATAGTGTTCACCGAGATACCGCCTGTGGGGATCAAAGTGTAATAAATACTCTCCTACACCAACAGCAAACACCACGGATAAAGCAATCAAACCCGTAATCAATAGCAGTTGACGATCTAAGGAAGGCATGACTATTGTCCCCACAATTTACAATACCTGAACAACTGCAATTAGCAAGCCATTGCGAACACATCTAAATTCGAATCTAAGCTCCGCAGAATGCAACGAAATAGCTCCAAATATTGCGGCTAGCATTATCAATGTATTTAGGTATAGATCGTCCTACAGCATTAACAATTTACACAGTTGCAGGCACTGCCCAAAAAGTCAGTGTGAGTGCAGGGGGGGGGTGAAACCGGAGAAAAGGGAAAGCCCTGCAAAAAATCAAACAAGCGGGTATGAAAAGCCCTGTAATGATTTTAAACGGTTTGGGCGGGGAAAAATTTCGTTTGCTGCAGGTTTTAACGGTCAGTACCAAACACCCACTCAAGAACGCTTATTTCAAGAGCTGGAATTGTTGTTGGAAAACCTCGAACTCGACAAAACTATTTTTCGCAGCGATCACGCGTCAAATTATTTAGTTCTCAAAGGCGTACTAGGCAAAGACAAACCTGACTTACTAGCCCAAGTTCGCGCCGCTATTCACACTCCCGATAGAATACACCTGCGCGAGGAATGGCAGCGGGGTTTATAGAAAAGTCACCGCAACAGGGCGAACTATTGATCTAGTTCAATAGAATTAAGGAACAACGGGATTATGGTTAAAGCTCAAATTTCCAGTTAAGCGAGGGTTTAACCATGTATATGGACGACACCGTTATCGCGGGTATTATTACTATTGGTGCATGCCTTGTATTTGTAGCGGGCATAGGCGTGTTCATTTGGAATGACATGCACAAAAACAAATAGCCGTTACTTACGATTAAACTCTATCTGTTTTAAAAACAGTGATATTTCTTTGAGATATTTGCCACGATCAAAGTGGATCACGTGATTGCCTGGAAACCAATGAATACGGCAACGATCCCAGTGGTCCCATAGTAGTCGTGAGTGTTTTGGTGGTGCAAGGCGATCGCCAGCGCCGCCAATAATCATTAATCGCTCTTTAGGGATTTTCGGCTGATAGGTCAGTGGGCAGTGCACTGCCAACATATGCCGTGCTTCTTTGATGCTGATACCACTTAATCTCAATCCAGTTTTTAACACGGCACTCGCAGGGAACCACTGCAACATTAAATCAAATAAGCTCACCACAGGCACATTAGGGATCGAAAAATACAGGCGCTCCTCTACTGCAGCCAAAATGGCTGAGGTATACCCTCCTAAACTAATACCAGTAACACCAATTTTGCTTACCCCTTGTGATTCCAAATAATCCATAAAGATTCGGAAGTCATACACAGAATGAGCCACGGTTTCATTAATATTTGATATACCGCCAGCAAAGTATCCATGACCACTAAAAGGCGCAAAGGTACCGCGACGAGTACCGTGGTGAGGCAAGGTATAGAGCAAAATATCGTAGCCCTGATCATAAAACCAAGGCAAGGCTAAAAATGCTCGATTAAGCCAATAGGGATCGGCCATAAAACCATGAATCACACATATAGTTGGCTTTGGCCCACTGTCGTGACGCCAATACTGAGCCACTGCTTTTAGATTGCGTTTATTTTTTCGATAGCGATCCCGCAAATTAGGATTCACGGGTTGGAAAGGGCTGTCGAAATACAGCATTTCACAAGTGCCATCCTTGGGATGGAAATCTACCCAACCAGAGGCAGGCTTTGACTTGACCTCCACACTATCGCGCAATGGCCGCTTAAAAAAAGCATCTGGATCAGCCGCTGTAGCCTTCTCTCGATAGATTTCACTGTCTTTGAAGTCTTCTACTAACTGCAATGGATTCGCACTAAGGGGTAAAGCAAGTCCCGATACAATGCCAGCAGCCAATGTTCTTAGGGCAACATCCACAGCGATAGTGCCATCCACTAATAGCTGGGTACCAAAATCTAATTCAAAGTCATCAGGAAATTTATGGAAGCTAGTTTCTAGGTTATCCCACCAAGGTTGATCGGGCATGATGCGACGGGTGTGGCTATACGTTTGGTTAGCCACGCGAGAAACGTTTTTCGCGATTCCCATAGGTACCCCCTATTTCCACTCTGCCCTACCGCAGGCAATCCCTATTTGTTATTGGTTTTATTACGCTTTGCTTTAAAGATATACCTATTAACTATAGTCCAGATTTGTACTCTTGTAGCTGAAATTAGTGACACCTCAGCCGGGATAAACCACCACCGCGTCCAACTAAATACCCCAAATTTCAAAGCTCAGAATTCGACCTATTTCCATGCCCCAGTCACTTTTTAATAAGTTAATCAACTTTTTACCCTGCGATTACAATGTAACCAAAGCCTTTGTCTATACTGAAAATATGACGTGTTTTTTTACCACTTTGCGATAATGGTTTGATTCCTAAGTTGCTATTTTTTTGCTATTTTTACAAACACTTACAGCGCCTAAGCGAATGCAAAAAAGCATTTATTGCCGCTGTAGTTACGCTATGCTGCGTGACTAGTCCCAGCTTCGGATTTGGGGATTTTCCTATTGTCGCCCATAAAATCACTGAAAACACCAAACAAATATCGATCGATCAAACCGTCTGGCTTGAAGACAAGCAGGATAACTTGAGGATCGAAGACATCCTCGGCAAGCACAAGCAGCAGCTAAACTCTAGCGAGGGTAAAACCCTAAATTTCGGCCATAGTGATTCTTCTTTCTGGGTAGGTTTTAAAATCCACTACTCACCAACGATGGAAGATGTGCACAGCAAAACGTGGTTGATAGAACTGCCATTCCCTCCACTACAACGTGCCGCTCTATATCAGCTTAATGATGATGGCACCTATAAATTCAATGACATTGGCTACGACATAGCCATGAAAACGCGACAAATTGCCCATCGCCATTTCGTATTTCCGGTCACCTTGAAACCTGACGAGTCCAAAGTTTATTTTATCAATGTGGCGCGTAAAGGCGGTTCAGTACAAGCGCCATTACGATTATGGTCGCAGGAACAATTCCTCATGAACGATGGTTCCCAGAACTACATCTTCGGATTGTTCTATGGCACCTTGTTCGCGATGATTCTTTATAATGGCTTTCTCTACGTCAGCATCCGCGCCAAACCTTACTTATATTATATTGTTTATATTACTCTGAGTACGTTGGCTTACTTGTCCCTCAGTGGTTATGGCTACCTCTATTTATGGCCTGAATCTCCGCAAGTAAACACGCTAATAATTCCCTTTGTTTGTACCATCGGCACAGTCGCAGGCTGTTTCTTCTTTAAGAGCTTTACCAACTTACGGCAAGAAAACCGGCGCTTCGACAATGTCTTCAACGTACTAATTGCACTCGGTACAGCGCTTTCTTTATCCATTTTAGTGAGCAAACAGTTACTCAGCTTACTGGTTGTTTTATATGTTGGAATCTGTTGTATCACCGTGCTGATTATCTCCGCCATGATGTGGTATCGAGGTTCGCGGCAGGCGGGCTTTTTCTTACTAGCGTGGACGGCATTTATCCTGGGTGTGCTCTGCTTCTTAGGATTATTGATGGGTTGGTTACCCAGCAATGGCTTTACTCGTCACAGTTTGCAAATAGGCTGCACCTGTGAAGTGTTACTACTGTCGTTTGCACTAGCAGATCAAATTAATTACGAGCGCAAGGAAAAGTATCAAGCACTCCAAGAGCAACATAAAGCGGTGGTGAAGCTGCAAGATATGGAATCTCAGCTAATGCATCGAGCACTACACAGCCGCTCAACCGGGCTGCCAAACCGAGCATTACTACGACGAAGCTTGGATTGCTTTTTCAAAGAAGAATATAAATCTGGTAACGTCGGTTTATTCTTAATTTCTCTAGACAACTTTCATGAATTTAATAAAACCTTGGGGCACAGCACCGGTGACGCCATTTTAAAACTCGTCACTCACCGTTTAAGCGATTTAATCGGTAATTTTAAAAATGCCATTTGTTTTGAGGTAACGGATAGTCATACTCATACATTGGCAAATGTTGAAGGCGTAACCTTTGGTTTCGCACTTAAGATCTCTAATGACCAGGGTGCACTTGAACAAGCAGAAATAGTGCTACAAGCATTCGAACGCCCTTTCGAATACCAAGGCATGATACTAGATGTTGAATCAACCATCGGTATTTCAACCTACCCAGAACACGGCGAATCCACCGATTCACTATTAAGAAACGCTCACATTGCTTTAGAGGGTGCGAGCGTCCAAAACAACAAAATAGCCATCTACTCTGCGGATATTGACCCCTATAGCGCGAAAAGGCTTTCTTTAATTGCCGAATTAAAAGCAGCTATAGAAAGCGATGGTTTACAACTTTATTTCCAACCACAAATAAATTTGAAAACCAATCAAGTAATTGGAGCGGAAGTATTAATTCGTTGGATTCATAGCGAACATGGTTTTATTCCGCCCGACGAGTTTATACCCCTAGCTGAGCGAACCGGTGTGATTCAACCTTTAACTTATTGGATTTGCGAAAATGCTTTCGCTGCATTAGATCGTTTCAAAGAAAAAGGATTCGACATCGCGTTATCTATTAATATCTCTGCACGCAACCTGCAGGACAGATTGTTTCAATCGACGATTCTGCAGCTTGCAGAAAATCGTAGCATTACTACCAAAGATATTATTTTGGAACTAACAGAAACTGCGGTGATGATTAATCCAGAAGAAGCACTCGAAATGCTGAACGCATTAAGCAGAACAGGTATTCGCTTGTCTATCGATGATTTCGGTACTGGATATTCGTCTCTCTCTTACTTAAAGCGCTTGCCGGTTAAAGAACTGAAAATCGACCGTGCTTTTGTCATGGATATGGCTAACAGCCAAGACGACCAGGTGATTGTGGATACTACGCTACAAATGGCCCATAACTTAGGGCTTATGGTGGTAGCAGAAGGAATAGAAAACCAGGAGACACTCAATCACTTGGCAGAGAAAGGTTGCGATTATGCTCAGGGTTACCATATCGCACGCCCCATGCCGGAAAAAGATTTCACTGAGTGGCTAGAGCACCACCAAAAGCTTGCGTCAAACCCTTCTAGTGGCGCTTCAAAAGCTAGCTAAATTCTCAGCCTTTACTCTCTGGTGAATACAGCTGGTCCGTGCGAGCGGCGAGAATAAAGTCGTTCTTGTGTAGACCTTTAATCTTATGAGTCCACCAGCTCACAGTCACCTTGCCCCACTCGGTTAATAACGCCGGATGGTGGCCTGCCTCTTCAGCTAAATCGCCTACCGCATTAGTGAATGCGATGGCCTGTTTAAAGTTTTTGAAGGTATAAACCCGTTCTAACTGCAATACACCATCCTTCACGGGGGCCGCCCACTCAGGTATCTCTTTGATCAATTCAGCTAGTTCTTCATCACTCACTTTGGGAGCATCGGCCCGACAGGCTTCGCAGGCTTGATTTGCCAAATCACTCATAACACCTCCTGATCTATTTATATCTTTGTTTTTAATAGACTTTTTTATAAAAACACAGCCCTAAGCCTATTAGATTGACTTTCACGTCACTTTCTCTAGCAGTTTAAGCCAATGAAGCTAGGCTTAAAACCTGGAAACTATGGCCTCATTCAAACATTTGTTTGTTTATTTTTTGCACACCCATTTAGTGCAAAGACGCAGAGTACTGAAAGTTAGAGTACAGGTTAAACATTGCAACAACTGGCTCGTAGAGCAGATGTATAAATTAACTCGTGGCGAGGCTTTCGCCCACAACCGCTGTAAGGTGCAACTATGCCGACTTATAAAGCTCCTTTGAAAGATACCCAATTCTTGATGAACGATGTTTTAGATTTCCAAAGCCACTATAAAACCGTTCCTGGTGGCGAAGAGGCCACACCTGACTTGATCGACGCGATCTTGAATGAGTGCGCAAAATTTTCAGAAAACATCTTATCCCCTTTAAACCAATCCGGTGATAGAGAAGGTTGTAAATTGGAAGATGGCAAAGTAACCACGCCATCGGGTTTTAAAGAAGCCTACGATCAATATGTACAAGGTGGTTGGCAATCGTTATCTCACCCAGTGGAATATGGCGGACAAGGCCTTCCACTATCCTTGGGCGTTGTTAAATCCGAAATGATGGGTACTGCAAACTGGTCCTGGAACATGTACCCAGGCCTTAGTCTTGGTGCGATGAACACTATCTACATGCACGGTACCGAAGAGCAAAAGCAAACCTATCTGCTACCGCTAACTTCTGGTGAATGGGCTGGCACCATGTGCTTAACCGAACCCCAATGTGGTACTGACTTAGGCCAGGTAAAAACCAAAGCAGAGCCGAACGCTAACGGTAGCTATGCGATCACGGGTACCAAAATCTTCATTTCCTCTGGTGATCATGATCTAACAGATAACATTATCCATATCGTACTAGCACGTCTACCTGATGCGCCTGCCGGCACCCGTGGCATTTCTTTATTTATCGTTCCTAAATTCAAAGTAAATAGCGACGGCGGCATTGGTGATTTCAACAACGTTAGTTGTGGCTCCCTTGAAGAAAAAATGGGTATTAAGGCTTCGGCTACTTGTGTCATGAACTTTGACGGCGCTGAAGGTTATTTAATTGGGCCAGTGAACAAAGGCTTAGAGTGCATGTTTACCTTTATGAACACAGCCCGCGTAGGCACCTCTATCCAAGGCATTGGTGCTGCAGAATTATCATTCCAAGGTGCATTGGAATATGCAAAAGAACGACGCTCTATGCGAGCTCTCAGCGGTAAGAAAGATCCTGAATCAGTTGCTGACCGCCTAATTGTACATCCTGACGTACGTCGCATGCTGCTTACACAAAAGTCTATCGCCGAAGGCGGCCGCGCCATGCTTTATTATGCAGCCAAGCTAGCTGACAAAATGATGTATGCGGAAACCGAGAAGGAAAAGGCCGAAGCAGATGATCTACTTGGCTTATTAACTCCGGTTCTAAAAGCATTCTTAACTGAAATGGGTTACGAATCAGCCAACCTAGGTGTGCAAGTATTTGGCGGCCATGGCTTTATTAAAGAATGGGGTATGGAACAAATCGTTCGCGATACCAAGATCGCAACACTTTATGAAGGCACCACCGGCATTCAAGCATTGGACTTATTAGGTCGTAAGATTCTTTTAGGCAAAGCGGCTTCTTTCAAAGTGTTCACCGTTGAAATCTTAAAGTTCTGTAAAGACAATGGCCCAATTTCTAGCAACCCTCATAAGAAAGAAATGAACGGTATGATTTGGAGCCTGTTCCGCTACGTGACTAGCTGGCAGCAGTACACCCTTCGCATCGCCTTAAAAGCGCGTAAAAATCCTGAAGAAGTGGGCGCAGCATCAGTGGATTATTTGATGTATAGCGGCTTTATTATGATGGCTTACTTCTGGGCGATGATGGCGCAAAAGGCCCATGAGAAATTGGCTACAGGCGAAGGTGATGCGGACTTCTTAAAAGCCAAGATTCAAACTGCTGAGTTTTATTTCGAACGCATGTTACCTAAAGCCAAAGGCTATGCCGAAACAATGATGGCAGGTACCAAGCCATTAATGCAGATGGATGATGAGCATTTCGGTTTTTATTAATCGATAAGCTATTACCTTATTATTTAATCAGTCTCGTACTCTGATATTTGCCCGAGTTTATCTCGGGCTTTTTTTTGCCCTTTATATTTCTCGTTACCAGCCAATAGCAGTACTGCGTTCACAATTTGCTCAAGGTTATTAATTTCGGACCTGGTAAAAGCGAAATGAATAACTAAACTCGGGCTTGCAGCGTTTTAATTTCTAATTTGTACGCCTTATAAAAAAATAAAAATACGAGAAAGCCATCATGCCAAAACTGATAGCCAAGTCAGCTTGTCTGCTATTCATAATTATTTCTATTAATTTATCAGGATGTAAGGATCCTTTTCATGATGGAGGTACTGCAGAATCCTCTGCTCGTGGCGTGCAAAATCCACTAGACGATATCAAGATTTTTGCCGATTGGAATAAGCAATCAGATGATGTGATCTGTGATGCCATCGAAGCTAACAACAGTTTAATTTCAATTGGCACTGATTTTATTCCAAGAGAAAATGAGAAAAATACTCAAGCGTTAGACGACCTAGAAAACTACTTATTAGAAAACTACGGCGATGCATTGATGATTGCTGGAAGGGAAAACCGTCTCTCTATTTTGAATGTAGAAATCATCGACTGCAGCGTACTGGGCGAAATTCGTGATCTAGATAATGTACATTTTGTAGAACCCAAGTATTTAGCGCCAATCGATGAAGAAGATATTTTTGATAGTGCCCTTGAAATGCAGGCACGAGCACTTGCTAATCCTCGTGACGATAGCGACGAAGAGGATTTGAAGGAGGAAGTAAATCCTGGCTTTTATGACCCGAACGATTTCGACTTAAGCTACCCGGAGTATATTCGGAATATCAATAGCAAGTCGGCAGATATTATGGAAAGGCACAATATCGATAAGATTTATGAAGAATTTGGTCACTATGGTACGCCTAATATCGGAGTCGCGGTTATCGATAATGGTGTTGTTGCAGATAAAATGGATTTTCTTTCACAAGGTCAAGGTTACTTCGACGCAATTGGTTATTACCGGCCATTTAGTCTTGATGCTGCAACATCTGATGGACCACACCCCCGAGCTTATGACCTTTACGGTATAACACCTCTCATCAAAAGTATTTTTGAACATGGTACCCGACAAAGCGAACGGGTTTATTACGTTTCTCCCCATGTAAATTTATTGAGTGTTCGTTCATCACCTTTTGTCTTCTGGTTTTTACCCACCCAATTTCAAGGTGTCACTGAGTCCATTCTTGATTTAGCAGAAAACCCCGATATCCGAATCATTAGCAGTTCAATGGGCACTGTAATTCATATCCACGAAATTGAACGAGCGATCGATTACTTTAATGCTTTCGATAAGATCTTTATTTCTGCTGCTGGAACCTCTGCCCCGCTGTTAAAAGATATTGTAAAAATCGTTTTTCCAGCTAATTTAACAACCACTATTAGCACTACCGGCTTGGCAGATACTGCGGAAACCGGCGGTAAGTTTATACTAGGTGAAGCTGCACATGGTGGCCCTGAAAACGACTTTGTGGTCGATCATACCGATGCATCTTCAGAAAGCGTTTCCACTTCAGCGGGTATGTTCGCGCTAGTTTGGTCTGCCGCTCCGTCACTTACCAGAGAGCAAGTTATCGACATCATGATTCGCTCTAGCAGTAGCTATCAATCGAAAGGGAAAAAAGATAGTGTATTTGGTTGGGGTAAGATAGATCTTTACCAAGCGTTCGTTGAAGCAAGAAAACTAGCTGCGGAGTAAGGTTCGACTACGATGAAGTATAAGTTAATTGTCCTCTGGATTTGTGTTTTCACTCCATTCGCGAACGCAAATACAAGATACATCAACAAGATACCAGACTTTACGCAAACAGAAATTAAGGGTGCTAGTTTCGGGAATGGCCAGCAATTCTGTGGCCCTACCGCGGTGTCTAATTCAATCATATGGCTTTCTAAGAGCAAGGATTCCCAAGCGGACTTGATCAAGAAACTAGCCAGTAAACCTTATATGAACACTAGCCTTAAAAATGGTACCGGCACCAAGGGCATGCTCAAGGGAATCCATAAAATTAGCAGAGAGCTATTTGGTAACTACCGCACGCTTACTTACAAAGGTTGGAGGATACATCAAAAGAAATACAGCAGCGGTGAAAAAGCTCCAGATATCAATTGGCTCAAAGAAGGCATCTCTGCAAAGTCTGCCGTTTGGCTAAATATCGGATGGTACAAACGAGCAGCCAACCATATAGACTTTGTAAGAACAGGAGGCCATTGGGTAACGCTCGTTGGCCACCAGGGAAAGAATACACTGATTATTCATGACCCAGCACCGAGAGCCGGAAAGCATTTTGCGAATGAATATGTAAGAGCGGAAAAGCTCAGATCTGGGAAGCTAACCGGCAAGAAAAAAGGCTTGCCTATCAGCGCCAAAGGATTCCTAGCACTTAAAGAGGGCATGCATATCAAGAAAAAAGCCGATTATGCAATTATTGATGGTGCTATCATTTTGCGGCTATAGAAACGCTATCAATGTTACTAAGACTTAATTAAAGACTTCAAAACCGCTAATTGAATTTTCGCTTGGCTGCGATAATGCCCATCAACCTTTTCGACTTGGTCTTCGACATCTTGCACTCGGCTATGATAATAAAAGTGGCCTATAGGTTCAGGTATATCCATTGAATGAATTCGCTCACTTGGGACCATCAAAAACTCCGCAAATGGGCCTAGCTTCGCTTTACAGTAAGATATTTTTCCACACACTCGACAGGTGCCTCGCTTAAAATGCTGCCTTAATCAAGAGTATTATCTATACAGGAAGAATATCGACCCCTACCTCATCCAGAACCATCAGCACGATACCAGACCATAGAAACAATCCAAGGCCTATCCAAAAAATGTTGAGTCCCGTATAGCGATTATTGTACTGACCCTTAACATCGCCTTCGACAACATTAATCGCTAATTGTACTTTATATAAAAGCCAATAAACCACAGGAATCATTAGAAACGATAGATACTCAGCCATTGGCATAAATCTACCCGCTTCCGCCAATCGATCCATGACATGAGAAAAAATAGTTATGATCACATAGCCAGTAGCCAACATGTCAGGATTCCATTGATACTGAATTTCTCTCGTCTTCAACTCTGCATCAATTGCGCCATACAGCCTATGAGCAAAAAATATCGAAAATATCCCTCGAGGGATTGGCCAGACATCAGCGCTATAAGCAATTTTATAGAGTGCCCAGTTTTTGTAGAACCAGTAAACCGAATAAAGGCCCATAGTGGCAAAGAAAAGCAGAGTGAACTTTTGAATCGACACCACATAAAAAGTTTTATCTTCTTCAGTCATAGAATCGATATTCGATTCCGGCGCCTTGTAAAGATCGTTAGACATTTACACTCCTAAGCATTGTGAAATAGAGTTAATTCTCTAACAAAGAAATTTTATCACCAGGAGCGATATCCCCACTCGTTACGATCTGAGCTCGCAACCCAGCCTTATGAATCATATGATCCATAATATCGTTCCCTAGAATGCCAGCTAGATGGGCACATGGCTCGCATAAACGAATTCCTTTCAAGGTAACATTACCAATCAAGAAAGTGCGATCCACCAAATCATTCAATCGATAACCTTTCGTGACGATATTACGACGAAAGTCTTTGGCTTCAAGAGAACGTTGCGCAACAATATTGAATGCATCTACCTCTTCTTTTTCTATCAGGGTAACTTCCACGTCGGGCAGCCCCTTCAAACGTTCAGAAAAAGTACCCTCACCTAGATAGTAACGATCACCAACAATCCCTTTACCCGCAACTAATTGGGCGCTTTGCTGCGCAATCAGCTCCTGACCAGCAAGTTGGGCAATGAATATTTCTTCAATAATCCCTGTCATATTTACTTCCTTAAATTAACTCCACACCATGTTCAGCAAAGGATGTCAATCCTACTTTCGTCTAGCGGCTCTGAAGCCTACACAGGGTAGAATCATCATCGACTTAATCTTGCGGTAAACATTTGGCATTTACGTAGTCGTCAATTAAAGCAGATCGCTCGCCCAATCCAAAGTCATAAAACTAATAATTCACAGGATATAATCACTATGGACGCAAGTAGCATTCGCCAAGTATTGCTGGTACTTCTGATGTTCGGGCTCGTAGGCTGTAAAAACACCTACGACATCGCAGAACCAGCAAAAGATTCCGTTCACACCTCGCCACCCACTTTTAAGATCACCTATCAAGAAGAACCTGATGCGTTGCCACCCATGACCCTAAATGGTCATGCCATTGAAGCATTCTTTACCGCTGGCACTACGGAAGCAACTGCCAACAGTAATGACTTTGCTGATTTTTTCGTTGAAGGATACAACACCTTCCAAGTAGAACCGCCTACCGGACCGTCAACCAATTTTATCTACGATACTGAGGGTCCAGCCATAATTGTTTTGGATGCCGAAATTTCTGGTAACACTGCAACCATCAACGGTCTCGCAGATGATGTAATGGGAGTGACAGCAGCAACCGTTAACGATATTGCAATCACATTTAATGAAGATCAACGTTTTACAGTGGATGTGCCGGAAGCAGAAATCTATACCTATGAGGCCACAGATACTTTAGGCCACACTAGTACAACTCACTATGCAGCATTAGGAAATGAATATGATCCATCGATGACTGTAAGAGTTACAACAGAAGCTTTAGATGTAGCCATGGTTGAAATTGCCCGCGCGCTAAATGAGCTAGATTTAAATCCACTTGTTGCCAACTACATGCTTTACGATGACACCTGGCTGGGACTATTTGGTGAAACCTATGGTGGCGATGGCTTTGTTCGTACAGTCGACATTCTAGGTAGCGAGTTCAGTATGAACTTTACCGATGGAGGCAATGCCAATATTGAAGGTACGATTACTAACTCCAGAGTAGAAATAACTCTAAGATTACACAATGGTTTCTTACCACCGACCTTAATTAATATTGGAGCCAATGTTGGACCTTTGGATTTTAGCGGAGATATAGAACTCGGAGTGGAAGATCAAAGCCCAACCGTTGAACTATCAAACTTCGATATCTCGGTAGGAAATGTCGCCATTGACAATACCGATGTCGTCACGCAGGCAATTTTGTCAGCGATCATTAGCGGCATTGCCAACATGCATACAGGCACTATAGCGAACGGGGTAGAGAATGAGTTAAATACTGCAATTCCCGAAATGCTTGCCGGTATTATTCAAGATAGCTACATGATTAGAATAAATGACGGTGTTAATAATCATGATTTAGCCATTGCCATCAAACTATCAGATCTTACTACCTCCGATAGCTCCCTTTACGCTTCTCTAGCTGGCGGCGTTATTCCGAGCACGCCAAATCCCGAAATACCACAACCATTAGCAGGAACACTTTACACTGAAGATCCCCTTCCAGAAGCGAATTTAAATGGTGGTCAATTTGCCATTTCCTTAAATGCTAACTTGCTCAACCAGACATTAGCGTCGGCACATTCTGTAGGTCTAACACAGATGAATATCGTAGGTGACCAAATACAATTTGGACTTCCTCGAGCTGCAGACTTAGGACCTGAAGGTGCCTCACAGCGAATATTGGTTAACATCATTGCGCCTGCTGTTATTCAAATTGATAACATTAATGACAGTGCAGCCGCAACACTATCAGTTTACGGCCTTGAGATTGTCAGTGAATCAAAGCAAGAGGGTGACCTTGAATTTAGCCATGACGTGAGTGTAAGAGTAAATGCCAAGGTACCCGTTTCTATAGACGCATCAACTAGCGCATCGCTAGGTATCGTTTTCCCCGCTTCACCGGAAGCTGACATCATGGGAATTAAGATTGGAGAAGGTGACTGGCTAAGCGATTCGATCAATGCTCTCGCAGAGCAATTGGTAGACCAAGCGCTTGCCAACGTTATGGAACAAATTGCAGCACCCATTACCCATATAGAGCTGCCTTCGTTCGCATGCATGGCACTAGAAGTTAATGGTATTACGGCAGTCGGTGGTGAAAGCTCACATCTTAATGTCGCCGGCAGCCTAATTAAAATTAGCGATGAGTGCGACATTGAAAACCCCGAACCACCCAAAGTTGCCTATGGTCGTGGAGTTGGAATTCCTATGTCTTGTGCTTCTGATCAAGAATATGATGCTGGACTTTGTTATACCCAATGCGCCGAAAACTACAATGGTGTTGGTCCGGTTTGCTGGCGTGAAGAAGCATCTTACGGCCGTGGCGTGGGTACTGTTCCAACAGGCTGTGGCGCCGGCAGAGAATTGGATGCTGGCTTATGTTATCCCGTATGTCGTAGCGGATACCACGGTGTTGGCCCGGTCTGCTGGAGCAACCAACCACTATCCTATGGCCGCGGTGCTGGCACTATCCCCTCCAATATTTGGACCGGTGAATGTCCAGCAGGAAAAGAAAACGACGCTGGCTTATGTTACCCCTACTGTAATTCCGGTTACACCGGCGTGGGCCCTGTTTGTTGGTTAGACCAAGCATCCTATGGTCGCGGTGTGGGGACCGTACCAAACGATTGCGGAAACGGAAGAGAGCTAGACGCTGGCTTATGTTATCCCGTGTGTAATCAAGGTTACCATGGCGTTGGGCCTGTTTGCTGGACTAACGACGCCCTATCTTATGGTCGAGGCGTTGGTGTTCCTATACATACTTGTCACGATGGCATGGAGCAAGACGCTGGCTTATGTTATCCCGTGTGTAATCAAGGTTACCATGGCGTTGGGCCTGTTTGCTGGACTAACGACGCCCTA
>JAKSAW010000461.1 GCA_022361455.1 Pseudomonadales bacterium
AAAGCGTACATCCTAAACCCATTGACCTAAAACAGTATTCATCTCCGTTCTTCAGTAACTTGCCGCCGCTCAATTAGTGCGGTGGCAGCATGATCCGTGTAAAATACCGGCCCTCGTAATCTCCGCAGCTTAATTCGAACAATAGGAATATATGCGATGTCAGATATCAACAAGGTCGTTCTGGCCTATTCCGGTGGCTTAGACACCTCCATCATCGTTAAATGGCTCCAAGAAACCTATCAATGTGAAGTGGTGACTTTCACCGCTGATATTGGTCAAGGTGAAGAAGTAGAGCCAGCCCGCGCCAAAGCAGAGGCCATGGGCGTTAAAGAAATCTACATCGAAGATCTGCGCGAAGAATTTGTTCGCGATTATGTATTCCCCATGTTTCGAGCCAATACTATTTACGAAGGTGAATACCTGCTTGGTACATCGATTGCGCGTCCACTGATCGCTAAGCGATTGGTCGAAATTGCCGAAGAAACAGGTGCTTGCGCGATCTCTCATGGAGCTACTGGTAAAGGTAATGACCAAGTTCGTTTCGAGTTGGGCGCTTATGCGTTGACCCCTGGCATTCAGGTTATCGCTCCTTGGCGTGATTGGGATCTAAGCTCCCGTGAATCTTTATTGGAGTATGCTGAGCAGCACGGTATTCCCGTTGAAATGAAGCGTGGCAAAAAGTCCCCGTATTCCATGGATGCTAACCTACTTCATATCTCTTATGAGGGTGGTCCTCTGGAAGATCCTTGGTTTGAAGCCGAGGAAGATATGTGGCGTTGGTCTGTCGCCCCAGAAAACGCACCCGACGAGCCAACTTACTTGGAACTTACCTACGAGAAAGGCGATATCGTGGCTATTGATGGCAAGTCAATGTCGCCAGCCGAAGTGCTAGCTTACCTCAACAAAGTAGGTGGCGAACACGGCGTTGGTCGCTTGGATATCGTTGAAAACCGCTATGTGGGTATGAAATCCCGCGGCTGTTACGAAACGCCTGGCGGCACCATTATGTTGCCTGCTCACCGCGCGATTGAATCCCTTACCCTTGACCGCGAAACAGCTCACTTAAAAGACAGCATCATGCCTAAGTATGCTGAACTGATCTATAATGGTTACTGGTGGTCTCCAGAGCGTGAGGCGTTACAAAAGCTGATCGACGAAACTCAAATCTACGTAAGCGGTGAAGTGCGCGTTAAGCTTTATAAAGGGCATGTAAGCGTGGTGGGGCGTCGCTCCGATCTATCGCTATTTGATGAAAGCATCGCAACATTTGAGGATGATGCAGGTGCTTACAATCAAAAGGATGCCGAAGGCTTTATCAAATTAAATGCACTACGCCTGCGCATTGCCGCTAACAAGGGCAGAAAGCTTAAGTAGCCTAATCTAAGTGATTGATGAAAAGGCCTAAACGGGTTTCGTTTAGGCCTTTTTTCTTTTTGGCGCTAATTAATCCTTCCCACTCAGAAACTCTATCTATACTTAAATGAAGCGGAATAATGGCTAAAGAGTGTGGAAATGAGCGAATCTCAACAAAATTCGGTGCCGATGGAACTGGCCAACCTTAAGTTGTTTGTTGGCAGCCTCAAGGCGCCTACCTTGCTATTTAATCATGAGGGAGTGGTGGTGTTTGCTAATACTGCCGCCGAACAGCTTTTTGGTATCAGCAAAAAAACAGTGATCGATGAATTATTCGATCGCTTTATTCTTTGCCCAAGGGAATATTCAGGTCACGTTCCTAACTATTTACGAGACTTTCGTGAAAACAATGATGACTACTGGGGGCGCCCGCTGTTTGCTACCCACACCAGTGGTAATAGACTCACCTTGGACTACAGCCTTACTGCTTACGAGAATACGGATCATGGCAATGTTGATCTGATTGTTTTTACAGATATCACCGATGCCCATGCCGATTATCATTCGACTTCTTCGAACCTCGAAGAGGAGTCTGCGCTCTCCAAAGTTAAAACTCGATTCTTACATCATATCGCCCAAGAGATGCGAATGCCGATTAATAACCTACTGAACATGGTGGGTGAGGCATTGGACGATCCTGGCTTGAGTTCACAAACTTTAACTGAGTTGGACGCAGCGTATCATTCAGGCCGGGACTTACAGCGTTCTTTTGGTGAGTTGACTGATTTCTTGCACCTTGAAATTGGCGATCTAGATTTGCAACGCATTAGCTTTAATGTGCGTGCAGAGTTAGAGGGCTTTGTGGACAATCTTGTGCCTATGGCTCGACGTAAGAATCTAGAGCTCGCGACGTTAATATCACCTTATGTTCCGGAAAACTTGGTGGGAGATCCTCAGCATATTTTCCAAGTACTACAGAGCTTATTAAATAATGCGTTTCGATTTACCTACGAGGGTGGAATCAGTGTGCGTGCTATTTGCGATATAGAAACTGATACCCACGCAACCTTGCAGATTGAAGTAACAGACACCGGTTCTGGTATCCCCGAAGATAGGGTTCAAGCGATTCGCAAAAGTCTTTCTGCAGAGGGCGGTTCTCTCGCAGAGCGCTTTAAAGGGCTGGGGATAGGCTTGGCGATAAGTAAGCAATTAATGGATCGTATGGGCGGCAAGCTAACCATTCGCTCCACTGAGGGTTTAGGAACAACCTTCGGTATGATTATTCAGCTGCCTAAGGCGCGCCACGTTTCCGCTAATAAAGGTGAAGTCGCTGGACGACGCATGTTGCTGGTTAACGATTCAATGGATGATCGTAAGCGTTTAGAAGAATACTGTGAAAGCTGGAACTTGTCGCACCAAGTGGCGGGCCATGGTGCTCAAGCTATTGGTATGTTGGATAAAAGCTTAAAAGATCAAGATTCCGCCATTGATTACGTGATCATTGATCTGCACAAAAAGAAAAAGGCGGGTATTCGACTTGCTCGTGAGCTCCGTACCATGGAGCGTTTTAATCATCTTAAAATTGTCTTGCTAGCATATGCCTCTGACAGCATTACTTCTGAAGGTGCGGAAAAAGCGGGTATTAACGCCTATGTTGAAAAGCCTTTCCGCAAGGAAGATTTGTTTAATGCCTTAACCTTGGTAAGTGGTCAGGATGGTGAAGATTCCACTGCAATCGTGACTAATCACACCATGGGACTGGTGGAAGAGCAGCAAACGCAGCGAGCATTGTTAGTTGAAGACAATGAAGTGAATCAAATTATCGCCAAAGGCGCGTTGAAAAAGCTAGGAATTAGCACTGACGTCACCAACAATGGCGAAGAAGCCATCGATGCAATTCAAGATAAGCATTATGATATTGTATTGATGGATTGTGAGATGCCTATCATGGACGGTTTCGAAGCCACCCGTGCGATTCGTGATTGGGAAAAATCCAAGGGCACCCATATACCCATCATTGCGTTAACCGCAGACGAAACTGAAGAGTGTCGTGAAGCTTGTATACAAGCGGGAATGGATGACTTTATGAAAAAGCCATTCCGTGCTGATCAGCTTCAAACCATTCTTAAGAACATCAATTTAGTTCATTGATATAAGCACTCATTAAAATATTAGGAATTTGTTTCTATGTCTGACCAGCAGCCAAGTGTTCTGATTGTTGATAGTTATGAGCAAAACTTGGCTGATATATCGCGATTATTGGATGATTTAGCCGCAGAAGTGCAGGTGCTTAATTCTAGCGATCATGTCTTAGAGCTGGCAAAAGATAAGTCTCCAGCGGTTATATTGTTGGCCTCCAAGGTCGTGGAGAACGATGGTTATCAGCTCCTTAATTTACTACGTGCAGAATTAGCTACTAAACATATACCTGTCATTTTTATGCCATCCAGCATGGCGGAAAAACCTATGGGGTTGCATCGCGAGTTGCTGCAATCGGTCCATGTATTACCCAAACCGTTAGACTCGAAGCGTTTGAAAGGCATGGTGCAGTTTTTCTTACGCCTTTATCAATACCGCGAAGCGATTGCCAATCTCGGCGGCGAGAAAAATAAAACACTGATCGAGAGTGAAGAAGAGGGTGTGATTGCTGTTGATGACAAAGGTAAGATCCGTTATGCCAATGCCGCAGCTGAACGCTTTTTAAAAGCAAAAGTGACCGACCTTTTTGGTCAATACATCGAGAGTTTGTTTGAGGATGAAACGGATTCTATTTCATCCACCTGGGCCGAACATCCTGTCGCGAAAGTCACCCGTACAGAGCAAATCCTGCAAGTTGATAACGCCAATATGTGGCGTAAAGATGGCGAACAAATCAAAATTAAATTTGCCGCTATTCCAATATTCAATATTGATGGCATTAAATTGCTGATTGCGTTTCGCTTGCTAAAAGACACTCGTGAAGCAAAAGACAAACTCAAAAAGCTAAGCAGTATCGATGCTCTAACAGGGCTGCCTTCTCGAACACGGATAGAAGAAGCACTAGAAGCAGTGATTGGTCATGCGAAAAATTCCAGTCAGCACTTTGCTTTATTGTTTATCGATCTCGATCATTATCGTTATATCAATGAGTCTCTGGGCCATGAACAGGGCGACCAGCTTCTTAAATTAATCGCTGAGCGGTTACGTTTGTTAATTCGCAGAGATGATGCCATCGCCCGTATGGAGGGTGATGAATTCGTGGTGGTGCTTACTTCTTTAGATAAGCCCCATAGTGCGGCGTCCGTGGCCTATAAGATTATCGAGCGTTTACATGAGCCGTTTTTATTGAACGGCCATGAAATTTATACAGGCTGTTCTATTGGTGTTGCTGTCTATCCCAGTTGTGGTGTTGACCCGCAATCGCTAATAAAAAATGCAGAAACAGCGATGGAGCGAGCGAAAAAGCTCGGTAGAAACAACTATCAGTTCTTTACGGCAAGCATGAATCAACAGCGTGCTGCCCTGTTGGCTTTCGAGCACGCACTTCACAAGGCCTATGAAGAAGGTGACTTCTATGTGGATTTTGTGCAACACGTCGATAGTGATCTGGAACAAGTCACAGCTCTCGAGGCTTGTTTGCAATGGAATCATCCCAAGAAAGGTCTGCTTGATTGCGGTGATTTTATGCCAGTTGCGGAAGACGCTGGTATGGGGCTTGATCTTGCGTCCTTACTTTGGAAGCAAGCCTGCATTGGGCTGCAGGTGAGGCTAGCAGAAGGCTCATTAGGACAAGATGTTAAGTCTATCGTGCCTTTACCGAATGGGTTGTTCGCAAGGTCCGACTTAGATGAGTGGTTAGAGAAAACCGTACGTCGGCGCAATCTAGAGCCCGAGCAAATATTGATTGCGATTTCGGAGTCGTCCTTTTGGTTGCGTGGATTTGATGTCGACAATAAATTAAAAGCCATACAAGCGTTAGGTTTTGGTTTTGTGCTTGATAACTTTGCTACCGGTTATTCGTCATTAGAAATGCTTCGATCCATTTCTTACCAGGGCGTAAAGCTCGGGCAGCGCATTGTTGAGCGTGTTGGTTTGTCTCGAACAGATGAAACCGTGGTAGATGCAGCCATTTACTTGGCGAAAAACCTAGGGCTTCAAGTGATGGCGAATGGGGTTAGCAAGCAAAACCAATTTGAGTTCCTAAAGTCTCGCGGTTGTGGATGGCTACAAGGCAAGTATTTAGATGAGCGCTTTGTCGGTGCTCCGGTAGATAGGGAAGGTGGGCTCGACAATTCCGTGGAATCCCGTGATAAGAAATTAGATTCCTAATTTTTCATAAGCTAAGTCTAACTAGCTTAACATCTCAGAAATCCAGCGGCCGATGTCACGAATTTCGCTTAAGCAAAGTTCGTGGCCCATCATGTAACTCTTCCAACTGATGTCGTAATTCAATGCTTTTAAGGTTTCGTAGGCAAGTCGAGCGGCTCGCTCTGTCACCATGTCATCTTGCTTGCCATGGGCTACTTTGATGCTAATGGAGCGGTTGGCATCCGCTAGGCTTTGTTCGATATTTTTTGTGATGCCCATATAAGTGGACAACGCAATCAAGCCCGCTAGTTTTTCTGGATAGTGAATGGCTGTGTGGTAGGCAATGGCGCCACCTTGAGAAAAACCAACCAATAAAATACGCTCGCTTGGTATTCTCTTATTGTTCTCTCTCTTTATGAGTTCAACGATTTGATTGCAGGTGGCGAGCAAATGGCTTTCATTTATTTTGCGAATTTCCGTGAGTTCTAAAATATCGTACCAAGCTCGCATTTCGTAACCGTTATTACAGGTAACCGGTCGAATCGGGGCGTGGGGAAAGATAAATCGAACAGCAAGTTCTTCTGGCAACTTCAGGTGTGGAACAACAGGGACAAAATCATAGCCGTCGGCGCCAATGCCGTGGAGCCAAATAACGCTGGCAGTTGCTGGTACCGAGGGCTCGATAATTTCGCAGGGTAATAAATCAGACATGTATCTAGTTAAAACTTATTTCAGGGTAAATCTATTAACCTGGTGGCCAAGTGAAGTCACGACCAGCAAGTACATGCACGTGAATATGAAATACTGATTGGCCTGCTTCTGCACCATTGTTAACGGCTAGACGAAACTTACCTTCATAGCCTTTGTCCGCAGCGACTTTTGCTGCAACAGTCATCAAGTGACCTAACAGCTGCTCATCTTCCTCCGAGGCATCAGAAACTTTTGCAATGGGCTTTTTAGGAATCACAAGTGCGTGTAATGGCGCTTGGGGGTTGATATCGGTGAAAGCTAAGCACTGCTCGTCTTCATAAACGATGTCAGCTGGAATTTCTTTGTTAATGATTTTGGTAAAAATAGTGTCTCCACTCATGATAGGCCTCAACGCTTCTTATAAGATTCTTTTTCTTCGATGGTAATTTGTCGAGCTTCTTCTTCCAGCATCACTGGAATACCATCCCTCACGGGGTAGGCTAGGCCGCTGGCCAAGCTGATCAATTCCTGTTTGGCGTCATCATATTGCAGTTTGGATTTGCTATTGGGGCATACCAGCACTTCTAGCAGTTGTTTATCAAACATGAAGAATATCCAAGTGATTAATGGTAAGGAATGTGCCTATCTCAACGCGTTCAGCGCTAAGTGTCAAGCGTACTCAGTTTTGTCTTTGAATTCGCAAAGGTCTTCGATGATACAGGCACCACATTTCGGTTTGCGGGCCGTGCACACGTAACGACCATGAAGAATTAACCAGTGGTGGGCATCGAGTAAGAACTCTTTCGGTACTAGGCGTACTAAACGTTTTTCAACTTCCAACACATCTTTGCCAGTGGCGATTTTTGTGCGATTCGATACTCGAAAAATATGGGTATCTACAGCCATGGTGGGCTGGCCAAAGTAAGTATTGAGCACTACGTTCGCCGTTTTACGACCAACGCCAGGCAAAGCCTCTAAATCTTTGCGATTGTCTGGCACTTCGCCATCATGTTGGTCTAGCAAGATCTTGCAGGTTTTAATGACATTCTCAGCCTTACTATTATAAAGGCCAATTGTTTTAATATATTTCTTGAGACCAGTAACGCCTAACTTGAGAATACTTTCTGGCGTGTTCGCTACTGGATAGAGTTTATCGGTTGCTTTGTTAACCGATACATCTGTAGCTTGTGCCGAGAGAATCACTGCTATTAGCAACTCAAATACACTGTCGTAATTCAGCTCAGTGGTCGGGTTAGGATTCTCCGCTTGTAGGCGGCTAAAAATCTCGTGTCGCTTGGTGGCATTCATTAAGTAATGGTACCTGTGGTTCGCACTCGGCGACTTTCTCTTGGCTTGTCAGCCTCTTTGGCTTTAGCGCGTTCTTCTAATTTCTTATCGGTGATGTTTTTAATGGCCATAATAAAGCCCATAAAAATAAACGCACCCGGTGGCAGTATTGCTAGCAAGAATCCTTTGTAGTCGCTAAACACAACTATCTCCCAGCTCTTAGCGGCTTCGCCAAATAACAAGTGCATATTGGCAAACAATGTACCAGTACCCAACAGCTCACGCATGGCACCAAGCACAACGAGTACCGCAGTAAAGCCTGCACCCATCATAAAGCCGTCCAGCGCTGAAGGAATAACGCCATGCTTGCTAGCGAACGCATCCGCTCTGCCAAGTACGGTACAGTTAGTTACGATTAAAGGAATAAAAATACCGAGGATTAAATAAAGCTCATAGGTAAATGCATTCATTAAGAATTCCGCGCATGTGGTAAAAGACGCGATAATCATAACGAAGGCGGGGAGCCGAACGGTGTTGGTGGTGTAATTTCGAATCATTGATACCGCGATATTAGATGCGGTTAATACTGCTATGGTAGCAATCCCTAGCGCGAGTGAATTCACCACAGATCCAGATACCGCTAGCAATGGGCACAAACCGAGCACTTGAACAAGGGCAGGGTTGTTGTGCCAAAGGCCATCCATGGTGATTTTCTTGTAATCTTGATCAGACATGGTGGTTACCTATCCCTCGCCCTGAGTGCTGGCGGGTTTGCCAAAAATATTTAATTTATTTGCATCGAAGTATTGCAGCGATTTGTGGACCGCATCTACTACTGCTCTAGGTGTGATAGTCGCACCAGTGAACGCATCAAACACGCCGCCATCTTTCTTTACTTTCCATTCTTTTTCAGAAAGGTTGTTTAGCGATTTACCATCGAAACTTAATATCCAGTCCGATTTTTGCAGTTCAACTTTGTCTCCCAAACCTGGTGTTTCCGGGTGAGGGGGAACAACTCTCACACCACTTATAGTGCCATCTTCTAGAATAGCGACTAGTAAGTTAATGGAGCCGCCATAGCCTTCCGGTGCTGTAACCTGCAATATCGCGGCAACGGGATTTTCGTCTTGGCGACCAATATAGGCTATCTCAGGTTGTTTGGTTCCCAAGAGTTCATTGGGTTGCTGAACTTGTGTGTCTTCCAACAACTCATTGTTGTGTGTGGTTTCTGGTAGCACTTCGTAAAGAGCCGCTGCCAGCGCTTTCTCTTTGGCAAGTGCAATCGGCTCTTTGGTATTAACTTGTGTTAGTACAATTAAGCCCGTGGTTGCGATTGCGAATAAGCCAAGAATAATACTGTTCTTGGAAATACTAACACCCAGCAAAGTTGTTTCTTCAGACATGCTAACAACCGTCCTTATTCTGATTTGGCCATGCCGCGATTGGCCTTATCGTGGCCGTAGGTTCGCGGTTGGGTGTAGTAATCGATTGTGGGTGCGCACAAATTCATAAGCAGCACGCTAAAGGCGACAGCATCTGGATAGCCGCCCCAGGTGCGTATTACATAAATAAACAAGCCAATGCCGGCGCCATAAAATAATTTGCCGCGATTACTCGTGGCTGCAGATACTGGGTCGGTGGCGATAAAAAATGCGCCTAGCATGGTGCCACCACTTAATAGATGAAACATAGCACTAGGATAAGTGTCTGGATCTGATGCGCCGAA
>JAKSAW010000316.1 GCA_022361455.1 Pseudomonadales bacterium
ACTCCGACACCCAGGTTCCGGCACCATGGACATTGACGGACAGCAGGCCGGACAGACCGTCGAGAGGTTGAAAATAGGCGTCGACCTCCTCCTCTATCGGCAGCGCGAGCACCCTTGGGTCGAACACCGACTCGTCAACCACCATGAAGATATTTGGCTTTCGCTGTGCTTGGGGCGTGTCTTGCGGGAATACCTGACCGCTCAGTGCCTGATCGGCGACGCCATACATCGTCACGTCATTGCCGCCAGCCCGCCACCACCATGTCATCGAGCCCGCAAACGTGCCGATTCCGGCTCCTGAGTGCTGGAACTTCTGATCCCAGAAGGCCAGGACTTTGGCTGCCTTGGTAACGGAAAGCGTGAGCAGCGCGCAACAAGCCGCGGCGAAGAAAATGGCGGCCGTTGAAATGCGCCGGCCGGGCTGTTTCAACTGCCAGGCAATGACGATGCAAACACCGACCGTCAAAGCCGCCCCGATCAGGGCAAGTTCAGGATACCGGCCCAGCACCCACAGCAGGTTGTATCCGACCATATTCACAAGGTCGCCGAACACGAGCGGCGTGCCCACGTACGTCATCTTCAGCGTCGAAACGAACCATATGCCGATCGCAACTGCCAGCGTGGCGCCTGCGGCGCGCCTGCATCTGCGAACCAGGACCAGCACGGCGCAAAACAGCGCACTGGTCGTCATTAGCGCGAGAATGCGCTGCGCCAGGTGTGCTTCGGACAACCATGCGACTAGGCCAAATGCCACGATCCAGACTACGGTTTCCGTCAGGGACGGCAGAGCAGCATGGGACCGGATGGATGATATGCCATGCAGCTTCTTGGCGATGTGATGCCTAATGTTCGTCGCGTTCTGAGATTGCGAAACTCGGTTCATTTGATTTGAAAACGCTAGAAGCCATTACTGATTGTGTTGTGGATAGAGCGGCATTCTTAAAGTAAGTTGAATCTAGGTCGATTGACGCAACCAAATGTAAGCCGCTGAGCTGCCAGCCCGCGTCCCGAAATGGCACCTTGCGCAAACGTTCTTTCGGTGCCAGCCAAGATTTTCTTGGCTGCGGAGGGGGTTCTCGACCATCGTTGATTGGTTTGAACCGCATGGGTTGTGCACCGTGGCGCTAAACCGCATGCAGGCGATAGCATTCCGAGCGTTGACCGCTATATTCCGGGCGAG
>JAKSAW010000042.1 GCA_022361455.1 Pseudomonadales bacterium
GCACCTTTACTTTTAAATCTTTTGAATCTGAAGAGTCTATTGTGAAGAATAAGGGCGAGTTGGCATTAGAGGTTATTCGCGGAAGCGCTAGACAAATCGACGAGCACAATTTGTTTGATAACGCTTTAGAAAGAGTGGTTATGCAGATCCAAGCGAACAACCCTTAATAAAGTTTTCGGTATCGAAATGCCTAAAGCCGCATTTCGATACCTTGTTGTTGCATATGCTCTTTGGCTTCTTGAATAGAATACTCACCAAAGTGAAAGATGCTGGCAGCAAGTACTGCATCGGCTTTGCCTTGCAATACGCCATCCGCAAGATGCTGCAGGTTACCCACACCACCAGAAGCAATCACTGGCACGCTCACCGCATCACTAATAGCGCGGGTTACGTTTAGATCAAAACCATTTTTAGTGCCATCACGATCCATGCTGGTTAAAAGAATTTCACCTGCACCTAACTGCACCATTTTTTTAGACCACTCAACCGCATCAATACCCGTTGGTTTACGACCACCATGGGTAAAGATTTCCCAGCGTAGAGGCTCTCCTTCTTTGGAAACCTGTTTTGCATCGATAGCAACCACAATGCACTGAGAACCGAATCGAGCTGCTGCTTCACCGACAAATTCAGGATTAAACACCGCTGCGGTGTTAATGCTCACTTTGTCAGCACCAGCATTTAACATGCGACGAATATCATCCAACTCACGAATGCCACCGCCAACAGTTAGCGGAATAAATACTTGGCTTGCCATTTTTTCCACCGTTTTCACAGTGGTGGCACGCTCTTCGTGGCTAGCGGTGATATCTAAAAATGTAATTTCATCGGCACCCGCTTCGTCATAGCGACGAGCGATTTCTACCGGATCACCTGCATCGCGAATATCGACGAATTGTACGCCTTTAACGACACGCCCTTGGTCCACATCCAAACAAGGAATAATTCGTTTTGCTAAGCCCATTACTTCACCTTATCTGGTCAGTCTTATTGCAAGTCATTCGTTAAAGTCATCTGCATAAGCTTGTGCTTCCTGCAGATCTAAGGTGCCTTCATAAATTGCGCGGCCAGTTATTGCACCTAAAATGCCATCCTTAGAAACCGGCACTAAGCGTTTAATGTCTTCCATATTGGTCACGCCACCAGAAGCAATCACAGGAATCTTAATGGACTTGGCAAGATTTAAAGTGGCTTCTACATTGACACCCTGCATCATGCCATCGCGACTGATATCGGTATAAACAATAGCGTCGACACCATCTGACTCAAAACGCTTAGCACAATCGATAGCAGTAACGCTGGACACTTCTGCCCAACCATCAGTGGCGACCATGCCATCTTTAGCATCGATACCAACAATAATGTGACCAGGAAATTGCTCGCAAGCTTCACTAACAAATTCTGGTTCCTTTACCGCCTTGGTACCGATAATCACGTAATCGACACCCGCTTCGAGGTAAGCTTGAATAGTTTCTAAAGTTCGAATGCCGCCGCCGATTTGAATAGGCAAATCCGGAAACGCTCGGGCAATACGACGTACGATTTCGCC
>JAKSAW010000781.1 GCA_022361455.1 Pseudomonadales bacterium
GCGACAGGTCAGTGCGGCTGACCTAAGCTGCGGCGAATGTCCCTCCACGGCGCCTCTTCAGAATCCCCCTCGGGTTGGCGGTCGGAGGCGATGCGCGGTGTGCGTGACATTGCGCCGCTCATCGCCGCAACGATCCCGTACGGCCTGGTCTTCGGCGCGATCGCGGCGCATAGCGGGCTCTCGCTTGGCAATAGCGTCTTCATGAGCGCCGCGATTTTTGCGGGCGCGTCGCAATTTGCGGCGCTGGCGCTGTGGACGCACCCATTGCCGCTTCTGGCCATTCTTCTTTCGACCTCCGCGGTCAATCTCCGGCTCCTGCTCTACAGCGCCGCGATGGCGCGGCGGATCGGCCATTGGCCGGCGCTGGCGCGATACCTGGGGCTCGGCGTTCTCTCCGACCCGATCATCGCTCTGGCTGAGCTGAAAGGCGGCGCGCGTCTCAGCGTCGCCTATTATGCCGGTCTGACGCTGCCGCTCTATGTCAACTGGATCGTCGCGAGTGCCGCCGGCTATCTGTTGGGCAACTGGATCGGCGACCCGTACGTGATCGGGCTTGATCTCGTGGTGATCGCCTATTTCGTCCACATCCTGCTCGGCTTCCGCGAGCGGCCCAATGCGCTGAGCGTCGTAGCGGCAAGTGCAGCCGCCTCGGTCGCCGCTTATGTGACAGTGGGGCCGCCCTGGCACTTTGCCGCCGGTGCGGTCGCGGGCATGGCGATTGCGGTGGCGATGGTGCGGCCGGGCGGACGGGACGGGGAGGCGGCATGAGCGAGCCGGCTGCCGAGTTTCTGGCGATCGCCGTGCTTGGGCTCGCCACCTATGCGTTCAGAATCGGCGGCTATCTCGTGCTTGCTCGGTTGGAGCGGCTCAACCCGCGTGTGGAGGCGGCGCTCGACGCGGTGCCGGCGGCGGTGATTGCGGCGCTGGTGGCGCCGGTGGCGCTGGCGACGGGCATTGCGGAGAGCATCACCGTGGCGGTGATCGTGGTGGCGGCGCTGCGCCTTCCC
>JAKSAW010000041.1 GCA_022361455.1 Pseudomonadales bacterium
GCACATTAGTCAGTCATCGGGTCGACTCCAAATCTGGAATATCAAAAACTACGAGCCCTGTACTGGGTGGTGCAATTTACTTTCAGACTAAGGGACCTGCTGAACCATATTTCTCGTTGCATGAAACATTCAGCACTATTGCACAAGCAAATGTGGAGAACTGTAGCTTCATTGGCCATGGAGCAGCAAGAGGTGGCGCCATTTATGTTGTCACCACTCATCGTTTCAGCATTCGGCATAGCACTTTTCACAACAACACTGCTGTCTGGGGCGGTGCAATATTCTTGGACGCCTCTGAAGTGGCCGTTGGGCACCTTGGCGTAGAGAAAGATATCGTCACCGTTCCATTGCTTCATGACACTCCCGGTGAGTTATCTCAGCCTTTTGATGTTAAAGATTGGAAGAAAGGCGAGTGTGAAGCGATTCCTGGAAAAACCATGCCTAACATTGCTGTTGTTGAGCGAGATTATCCGAACACCTATAAGAAGTTCACCGCATTAGGGCCTCTTTTAGAGAAAATGGGTAACGGTGGTAAAGGTATCGGTTGGAATACGGATTCTGAAGTTCAGTTCCTACGTGAGCTTAATCACACGGTCACTGAAGAAGGGATCAGTAAAGGTCAGCCAAGAATCGATTCTGCCATTGATGCCGCAGAAGTTGTACTCGCGCTTGCCCCAGAAACTAACGGCCATGTTGCGGTTAAAGCTTGGGATGCGCTTGGTAAATTTACTGGCCGTGACCACACGCACTTGGCAACCGGCAAGGAACATGAAGCTATTCGTTTCCGCGATATTCAAGCGCAGCCACGTAAAATTATTTCTTCGCCAACTTGGTCTGGTTTAGAAGATGAGCATGTGAGCTACAACGCGGGCTATACCAATGTTCATGAATTAATTCCTTGGAGAACGATCACTGGCCGTCAACAATTCTATCAAGATCATAAATGGATGCAGGCCTTCGGTGAGCAGTTTGTTAACTACCGTCCGCCGATTAACACTCGCACTATTTCTTATGTGAAAGATAAAAAGCCAAACGGCAATAAAGAGATTGTGTTGAACTGGATTACGCCACACCAAAAATGGGGTATCCACAGTACTTACTCTGACAACTTGCATATGTTAACGCTTTCGCGCGGTGGTCCAATTACTTGGATGAGTGAAATCGATGCGAAGGAAGCGGGTATTGAAGATAACGACTGGATCGAAATCTTTAACGCCAATGGTGCAATCGCCTGTCGTGCGGTAGTCAGTCAGCGTGTTAAGCAAGGCATGGTCATGATGTATCACGCACAGGAACGTATCGTTAATGTTCCAGGAGCAGAAACCACTGGCACTCGTGGTGGTCACCATAACTCAGTAACAAGGGCTGTGATGAAACCAACTCATATGATTGGTGGTTATGCGCAACAAGCTTGGGGCTTTAACTACTATGGCACCGTAGGTTGTAACCGCGACGAGTTTGTTGTGGTGCGTAAGATGCACAACGTTGATTGGTTAGATGGTCCGAATGGCGACGATCTACCACAACCATTACCACAAGACGTGTAGGAGGCAGTTCAATGAAGATTCGTTCACAAGTTGGCATGGTGCTGAATCTCGATAAATGTATCGGCTGTCACACCTGCTCCATTACCTGTAAAAATGTTTGGACATCCCGTGAAGGGATGGAATATGCCTGGTTCAATAATGTTGAAACCAAACCAGGTATTGGTTACCCAAAAGAATGGGAAAACCAAGATAAGTGGAAAGGCGGCTGGCAACGAAACGCGGATGGTTCCATCCAACCACGCATCGGTGGCAAGTTCCGCATTTTAGCCAATATATTCTCTAACCCAGATTTGCCAGAGATTGATGATTACTACGAACCGTTTGACTATGACTATCAAAATCTTCACACGGCACCATTAGGTGAGCATCAACCAACAGCTCGCCCTCGCTCGGCTATTTCCGGTAAGCGCATGGAAAAAATTGAGTGGGGCCCTAACTGGGAAGAAATATTAGGCAGTGAGTTTGAAAAGCGCTCAAAAGACAAAAACTTCGACAACATCCAGAAAGATATCTATGGACAGTATGAAAATACTTTCATGATGTACTTGCCACGTTTATGTGAGCACTGCTTAAACCCAGCTTGTGTTGCAAGCTGCCCAAGTGGCGCTATCTATAAACGTGAGGAAGACGGCATTGTTCTGATCGATCAAGAAAAATGTCGCGGGTGGAGAATGTGTATCTCTGGGTGTCCTTATAAGAAAATCTACTTCAACTGGAAAACCGGAAAATCAGAGAAATGTATTTTTTGTTATCCACGTATTGAATCTGGCATGCCAACAGTTTGTTCGGAAACTTGCGTAGGCCGTATTCGTTACTTAGGTGTTTTGTTATATGACGCAGACAAAATCGAAGAAGTGGCAGCAAGCGGATCAGAACAAGATCTATACGAAAATCAGTTGAAGATTTTCTTGGATCCAAACGATCCAAAGATCATCGAGCAAGCTCGAAAAGATGGTATTTCTGATGATGTGATTAACGCAGCGCAACTATCACCGGTGTACAAACTGGCTTGCGATTGGAAACTAGCATTACCGCTTCACCCCGAATACCGTACCTTACCAATGGTTTGGTATGTACCTTCACTAAGCCCAATTCAACATGCGGCTGAAGAAGGCCACATCGGTATGGATGGCGTGATTCCTGATGTAGATAGTTTGCGTATTCCAGTGAAGTATCTTGCGAATATGTTAACTGCTGGCGATGAGCGCCCAGTGCTACTTGCGCTTAAGCGTCTACTAGCGATGCGTGCTTACAAGCGTTCTCAACACGTTGAAAAGCAAGAAGACCTAGAAGTACTTGAGAAGGTAGGACTAAGCCAACAGCAAGCAGAAGACATGTACCGCTACCTAGCAATCGCAAACTATGAAGATCGTTATGTGATTCCTACTGCACACCGCGAAGAAGCCATACTTGATTCCTATGGCGAGCGCAGCGGGTGCGGCTTTAGCTTTGGCGACGGCTGTGGTGGTAACAGCGAAACCAATATGTTCGGTGGTAAGAAATCTAACCAACGCGACATTATCAAAACCGTTCAAATTTGGGAGTGATTTAATGGAGATTTTAAAAGTCATTTCAGCACTCATGGACTATCCAACGCCTGAACTGCAAACGTTGGCTAATCCCATTAAAGACGCAATCCAGCGCGCGCGGGAGATATCTCCCGCTATGCGTGAAGAGTTGATTCGTTTCACTAATGGGATTCAAAGTAATGACATCATGGATTTACAAGAATCTTATGGTGAGCATTTCGATCGTGGCCGCTCATTATCATTACTACTTTTCGAACATGTCCATGGTGAAAGTAGAGATCGTGGTCAAGCAATGGTAGATCTCATGGATCTATATGAACAATCAGGCTTTGAAATAACTCGCAGAGAGTTACCTGATTATATTCCAATGTATCTCGAATATTTATCCACGCAGGAAGATTTAAAAGCTCGAGAAGGTTTAACAGACGTGGCCCATATTATCGGCATGCTTAGCGCTCGAATGAAGGAACGCAACTGCGAGTATGCTTGCCTATTAGATGCGTTACTCATGATTTCTGGTGCACATGTAGATCTAGACGAACTACGCACTAAAGCAGCCAATGAGGAACGCGATGATAGCTTGGAAGCTATGGATAAAATTTGGGAAGAGGAAATGATTACTTTTATGGGCGATCAAAAAGGCGACGGCCAAGGTTGCCCGTCACAGAATCAATCCCCGATTAAGTTAAAAGAAGAAACTCCAACGGCTGTGCACTGGGTTCAACCAGATACAGCTAACCGATTGGCAAAAGGAGAATAAAGATGAGTACGAATACTTTATTGTTCGGTGTCTATCCCTATATCGCATTCGCTATCTGCTTTATCGGTTCATGGGCACGTTTTGATCTAGCACAATACACCTGGAAAGCAGATTCTAGTCAAATGCTTCGCAAAAAGAATATGCGCTTGGCTAGCAACCTATTCCATATCGGCGTGCTATTTATACTAGCTGGCCACTTCGTTGGTTTACTAGTACCTGAATCCATCTATCACCATGTGATTTCTACGCCTAATAAGCAATTACTCGCAATGGTTTCTGGGGGGTTCTTTGGCGTACTTTGCTTTATCGGCTTAACCATGCTGATCCACCGTCGTTTGACTGATGATCGTGTGCGAGCAAATTCTAGTAAATCAGATATTATGATCCTGATCGTACTTTGGATTCAGTTAACACTAGGTTTGATCAGTATTGTTGTATCAGCTGGCCATATGGATGGGGCTGAGATGGTAATGCTTGCGAACTGGGCACAGTCCATCGTGACACTGTCTCCGATCGACGCTGCTACTAGTATCGAAAGCGTGAATATTGTCTACAAACTCCATGTTTTCTTGGGCATGACTTTATTTGTCTTGTTCCCATTCACACGATTGGTACACATTGTGAGTGCGCCAATTTGGTACTTAGGTCGTGGTTATCAGTTAGTACGCCAAAAGCAACAAGCCTAACGCGGTAGATACTATCTACTAGATAACCTAAGCAATAGACCCTCCCCAAAAAGGAGGGTCAACTTATATAAGGGAAACGTTATGAGTCAATGCAGCCAACATCATTTAAATGAACATGATAAAGAATCAGCATCTATCCCTACCGTAAAAGTAAATGGGAAGTTGATCGCTGAAAGTGATATTGCAGTAGAACTCCAATATCATCCTGCCGATAGTGCTGAAGAAGCCATCTTTAAATCAGTGGAAGCACTCGTTATAAAAGAACTGCTAACTCAGAAGTCCGAAGCCCTTGGGATAAAGGCAGAAGCTCAAAACGATGAAACGCCTGACGAAGCACTGATTCGCGCTCTATTAGAACGGGAGGTAAAAACGCCAGAAGCAGATCCAGCCAGCTGCCAACAGTATTACAATGCAAACCAAGAAAAGTTTATAACGCCGCCTCTAATGGAAGTTAATCATATTCTGTTAGGAGTATCGCCAGAAGATATCGAGGGCCGCAAAGAAAATCGACAACTCGCCGAAAACTTAATACAACAATTAAAGCGCGATCCAAGTTTATTTAAGGAATTCGCACAGGAATTCTCAGCTTGCCCTTCGAAAGAACAAGGCGGCAACTTAGGTCAAATAAGCAAAGGACAAACCGTTCCAGAATTTGAGAAGCAGTTATTTCTATTACCTACAGGCTTAGCGGATAAGCCCATCGAGAGTCGCTATGGATTCCATGTGGTATTGATTGCGAATCGAATCGAAGGCGAGCAGATGCCTTTTGATGCCTGCAAAACACGCATTGCCGGCTATTTGAAAGATCACGCTTATGTGAAAGCTGTCAGTCAGTATATCGATGTACTAATGAGCGAAGCGTCAATAGAGGGCTTAGAAAATCCAGGCTCAGCTACCCCTTTAGTGCAATAGTATCTGAATTGGCATCAGTTTAACCTGGGCATAGAATTTCCAAAGCTTGTATAGATAGAACACCATGACACAACCACAATTAACAGATTCATTTGGCCGCGTCATCGACTATGTACGAATATCAATGACAGACCGATGTAATTTCCGTTGTGTCTACTGTATGAGTGAAGACATGCAGTTTTTGCCACGACAGCAAGTACTTAGCTTGGAAGAGATTTATATTCTCGCTAAGGCATTCACTGAACTAGGTATTAGAAAAATACGCCTTACCGGTGGTGAACCACTAGTAAGAAATGGCGCCTTGGATCTAATGTCAAAGATCGCGCAACTCCCAGGACTAGACGAACTAGTACTAACTACCAATGGCGCCCTACTAGAATCGCAAGCTTCAGAACTAAAACAGGCGGGTGTAAAACGGATAAATATCAGCATCGATTCTCTGAATGAGAATCGATTTAAGAAAATTACCCGTACTGGTAGTCTACAAACGGTTTTAAGGGGCATCGAAAAAGCCTGCCAACAGGGCTTTGATAAGATAAAGCTCAATGCAGTTATTCTTAAAGGTAAGAACGATGACGAAGTAATCGATCTTCTCAATTATGCTATTCAGCAGAAAATCGACATTAGCTATATCGAAGAAATGCCTTTGGGAAGCATAAATTCCCACAACCGCTCCAATACCCATTTCTCCAGCCAAGATGTGATAAATCAGATCAGGAAAAGCTATGATTTGATCGAAACCCTTGAGAAAACGGCTGGCCCTTCGCGCTACCTAAGAATTCCGAATATTGATAGTACAAGAATAGGGTTAATCTCACCCCACTCTCATAACTTTTGTGATACCTGTAATCGCATAAGAGTAACCGCTGAGGGTCATTTATTATTATGTTTGGGCAATGAACACAGCGTTGATCTGAAGCGATTAATACGTGCTAACCCAGGCGATGAACATCTAGTACGAGAAACTATTACAAATGCTATACAAAACAAGCCATATAGCCACAACTTTAATCTTGAGAATGATACTCAAGTAGTGCGTTTTATGAATATGACTGGGGGCTGATCTAACTGCTAATCAAGATAATGGTAGGCAGACTTAAGACGATCCACACTATTAATACTTATCACCTTGGAATTCACTTCAATAATCCCATCATCAGCAAGCTTATGAAGCACTCGAGAAAACGTTTCTGGCAACATAGATAGACGCGATGCCAACACCCGTTTTGGTATATCTAGAGTCACTTTATGTTGCACGTTCGCTTCGCTAGTTAGATTCGTAATTAAATAATGAACAAGACGATCTTTAGCGTTTTGTAGCGATAATCGCTCTATTTCTTGAAGTCGCTGGTGCAGCCTTACACATAAGAGCCCCATTATTTCAAAGCAAAGCTCTGGGCGATTGTTAAGTATTTTAAAGTAGGTTTGGCTTCTGATAGCAATTACCTTGCTGGGAACAAGGGCCTCAGACGTCACTGGATAACGCTTTTCTTTCATGAACATCAAAGCTTCTGAAAACGCTTCATTTTCATTGATAATTTCAACTACTTTCTCATTACCTGATGGACCAATACGATAAAGCTTTATCTTGCCAGATAATGTGAAGTAAAAAGAGTGAGCATCTTCGTTTTGAGAGAATAACGTCTGCCCAGCCTGCAGTTCAATTACCTTAGAGACAGAAAGCAGCTGATCCATTTCATCTTGGTTTAATTTAAAGAACAGACTATTTTCTGATAATCTATCGAGTATTGAAGCTTCATATTGCATAGGGCACCTCACTTATAGCAAACATAATAAGTGAGCACTTTCGTTTTTTACATTCCCTTTAAGTAATACCTATTTTTAAGTATCTTTAAATAAAAGAGCAGGCCAGTATTGGAGAGATACACCGGCCTGCAAAGGGTCAATCAAATCTTAATTGTCGATTTTAGAATTTAGTGGCTAGCTGCAACCATACTTTCTGCGCATCCTCTCTTACAGTATCATCCTCATCAGCGCTATAGTCTGCATACTTGAGTAGCGCATTTACTTTGCCAAACTTTTTAGACAAGGCAATATTTACTTCATCGCCATACTCGTTGCTACCCTCATTGGCTTCATAGCTATGGTAGAAAGCTTTAACATTTACTCCCGCCACATTAGCGATAGCACCAAAGTAAGTGTCTTCGAGACCATCTGCAGGGGTTGCTAAAAACTTATCGGCCCAGCCATTGAATTTGTGCTTGGTAGCCGTAGGTGTACTAAAACCAATATTGCCATCGTCGCTGCCTAGCACTTCCAATCCTGCTAGTATTTTTACAGGCTGAAACTTATAACTGACCTCAAGGTTTTGATAGTCCACATCAAAACCATCATCACTACTTGGACGAGAATATTCAGACTGCTGAGCATACTCAACGGAATAACCCAGATCACCAATGGCTCCATCCAACCTTGCACCAAACGTTTGCGTTGACTGAGCACCATTATCAAAGTCTGTTAAGTCATATAAGAACGCATAGCCCGTTAGTTTATGATTATTTATCGACTTGTTTTCGATATAAACAACATGTGAATCGGTATTAATATCCGCCTTAGTTTCAACAAAATGGTTAACTTGATCTATAAAGCTATAGACAATCGTTGTATTGGAAAGCGACTTGTTGACGATAGTAAAGGCATTATATGTTTGCTCATGCTGCCTCCATGCGACACCTCCTACAAAGCGCTGGTTTCCCAAAACTATTCGCTGCTTACCTAGAATTAAATCAGTATCACTGAGCCCAGAATACTTTAATGCAGCTTGGTTTAGATCAGTCCCTTCCGGATCTGCAATAACTGGCTGATCGCCTTCACCATAGTTTTGCTCACCTACTACATGAACATCATCAAACTCCAGGATAAGCTGGACATCGTTATAGGATTTTGACTGATAGGTAAGCCTAGTTTTCAAAGTGGATGCTACTGAATCCTTGTCAAACGCGTCATCATTCACCTGCTCTATCCTGTATCGCAGACTAAGATCAACATCGCCATCGGTGAGCGCCGATCTAATATCTTCAGCGAGCGCGGACACGGTAAAACAAGAAAGTGAAGCACCAGTGATTAAAGTTAAAGTCGATTTTTTCATGGGAAGCCCCCTGTGAAGCAGTTACTAGCATTTACTGCGAGGAACAATAACAGGCTGAGGGCATCTGTTTGTTTGACAACAGTCAATTTACTTTTTCGATACACAGGCTATTTGTGTGTACCTATAAAGGAATATTGGTTAGCGGACGGATGAACCGGCTTGTATAGGAACAAGAAACATTAGCCCCATCCTTTTGGATAGGGCTAAGCGATTATCAACTTGAAATTAAATGCATCTTATTCATTGGTTAAGCAAGGCTGAAGCGTACACAATGGGAATATATATGGCCCTGGATGTGACAAACCCAATGTTTGCATAGTGGTTTCAGTAAATTCATATAAGAAGCCTGAATCTTCAGGAATCTGAGAATAACCGCCATCGCCATTAATAGAGTCAATTTTTCCATTGGCTATAACCCACAGCCCCTTAAACATTATAATTTCAGAGACTATTTTTCCCACCAGGTGATTACGCTGCCCCAAGACACCATTCAGCGCGAAATCAATTTTCGGGGTAACAGGATTTTGATCAAAATTCATGCCTGAGATAAACGGATCTGCTTTTGGACTTAAGTTTTTCAGCTCTAACAGCATAGTATGTATCGGCTCACCATCTACCGTTAAACGTGAATAATCACCCGCTGTATTTAAAATCTCTGTCGCTTCATTAAATTGACGATGCCTTCCTGTAGGGACACCAAAAAAACGTAAACCTTTGGTCACCAAGGCATTCCAACGTTGTGATTTTTCATCAGCTTTGCCCAAGAATTCTGCCATATCGCGAACTGAAAGATCATTTAGGCGCGAGCCAACCTTGCTAGCACAAACCGAGTCATATAATAAACCTGGTACTACTGGTGAAATAGACTCTTCAGCAATATCACACGTCACCTTTGGGATATCACCATGAAAATCCAAAATATAGTTTGGCTCGAACGCTTTGATAGCGGCAACCATAGCTTGCGCTTCCACTGGTCGAATGGGTTTATCTAATTTAGCCACATGATAACGATTTAAGTTATAACCAACTCCAAATGCACCTCTAAATTCATCGCCTGTTGGCAGCGTACCTGCCGTTGGATCAATATTAAAACGATAAAAAGCACAATCATAATCTATGGTTGCTGGCGGAGGAAAAGGAGTTCCCATTTGGCAACGCTCAGGATCAGGTTCACTACCATCTGGATTAGCACGCACAATCATCAGCAACGATATCTCATCTTCAATCTTTTTAATATGTGGGAATGCCGTGTAAGAAAGTCGCTTCAAGAAGCCAAAAGCAGCTTCTGTCTCAATATATTCGTTACCATGTTGCTGAGTGATATATACAACTTTCTTGGGCCCATGACCAAATCGAGCGGCCATGATCTCCCGTCCCATATTAGAGAAACCGATTTTTTCTGGATCCGTATTTCCCAAGGTAGGAACAGCATCACTGCTCACAGTATTAATAACAGCATCCCTAAGAGACTGCTGCCCATCGTAAGCGATATCAATATCAACCAAACCACTGTTATCTTCATTCTTAATAAGTGGCCCAACTTTAATTGCCCCACGACTACGTTTTGCAATCGCATAAAGCTCTTCTACCAACTCATCGTATGTGTGGAGCTGCTCAAAATCTAAAGGTACATCTTCGACTTGTCGTGCAATTTCCTCTGCACCGGGCCCATATTGTGCCGTCAGCAGTGTATCTATATCGTGATCATGACTATGATCTCCACCAGCAAGCACTGGCGCCATAAACGATGCACTAGTAATTAACATACCGACGGTAATTGCCTTGATTTTGCTGAAAGAGTGGCCAATTTCCTTTGTTCTCATGGTCTTCATCCTTTAATCGTTCAATTTTTCTCTGCGGACCGAGACTTTATACAACCAGCCTCGCAGTCACTATCTACCAAACGGAGGATACAGATCGTTAAATTGAGGTATAAACAAGCCAACAAAAACATTGCGGCATCTCTGTTAGACAACAATAATTAAGAGATAATTAGGGAGAATTGGTTACCACAATGAGAAACAAGCATTCAGTACTGAGCGGCGTTTTTTTGGGCGTCCTCGCATCAGCTTCTAGCGCCAACACCGCATTAGATGAAATGGTCATCACCGCAACCTACAAGCCCAGCTCAGAGATGACCACTCCCATGGCGGTCTCTGCAATCGATGAAGACTCCCTCAGAAACAATGGCATAAGTAGTGTTAGCGAACTTAGCTACGCAATACCTGGTCTTTCCTTTGTAAACGCAGGTGAATCCAACAGCCGAATCGTAATTAGAAGCATACAAAGTACCGGTGAACCTACTGCAGGTCTCTATTATAACGACGTAGCTGTTAGTGGTGTTGTGGGTGCCACCAATGACTCTGGAGGCACTTTACCGGGATTGAGATTGATCGATACAGAACGCGTGGAAGTACTACGAGGCCCTCAAGGAACGCTCTATGGTGCTGGCGCCATGACTGGCGCTTTAAAAGTGCACTTCACCAAACCCAAACAAATTCAAGAAACCACTGCAACCATCGGATTATCAGATACTGAAAGTGGCGACAGCAACTATGACTTTAGTATCGCTAACAACACGCCTTTTTTTAATAATCGATTACTCACTCGCCTGGTAATTTACGGAGAAGACAAAGGCGGGTACATCGACAACCTTTCATTAGAAGAAGACAACATTAACGATTCAGAAACAAAAGGCGCTCGATTATCGCTTACTCATCATATGTCCGATAGTTTGAGCATTGATGCTGATTGGTTTTATCAAAAGCATGAGGGCGATCGCCCCCTTTGGCATTTAGAGGACGGTGACTACAACACCATTAATGAGCTAAAAATTGAAAACCTCGATCGCCTTGAGATGGGTTCCATAAACCTGAGCTACCTATTTGAAGAAGCTGAACTGACAGCGATCTTCGCCCACCAAACTCGCGATGCAAATCAGGTATCTCTAGATTTATCTCGCTTCTATCGCAGCTTTCTCGATAATGCACAACTCTGTTCCCTAGCAATACTTCAAGGCCTAGCACCCTGCGCTCAAGTACATCTCGATATTTATAATGGTGTGCTTAACGGCATGATTCCATCAGCACTATTTCCAAAGCAAAGCTCGCAAGAAGATAGCTTCGAACTACGCTATGCAACCAATAAAGCAGACAGCACTAACTTCACCACGGGCATCTACTATTCTGAGCGAACCGGCGAAGTTGAGAATTTACAGTTGCTAGCCGATGCGGATTCAGGCAACTTCATAACACCGCTTGTCGTGCAATATCGACGTTTAATTGAAGAGGGGCTGAAGCAGACAGCAGCTTTTATTGAAATCTCCCATCCAATCACTTCAGACCTGAATATGACTGTGGGCACCCGCTATTTCGATTACCGAAGAACAGCTTCCGGTGAAACACCACTAGGCCAGCTATTTTTACAAAGTCCAGAAACGCCCTACCAGAGCTATGAAAGCAACGAAAGTGGCTGGATTTCTAAATTTTTGTTAGATCTTAAGATCAACGAAAACATCTATAGCTATACCTCTGTTAGCGAAGGTTATCGCCCCGGTGGTGTAAACCAAGTCATTAACCTACCTACTGATTTGCAAGCTTACCAAGCCGATGAGTTATTAAACTACGAGCTAGGCTTTAAAACTAAATGGCTCGACGAAACCCTGTTTGCCAACCTAAATCTATACCGCGCTGAATGGGATGATATTCAAGTAGCGGGGTCTAGTAGAGATGACTTATTTAGGTTCACATCTAATGCAGGTAAAGCAATCGTTGATGGTCTTGAATTAGAGCTTACCGCCAAGCTTTCTGAAGCTCTTACAATTGCTAGTCAATTAACCTGGACAGACGCTCGCCTCACCGAAGATCAAGCGAATGATAACTTGGTTGCATCAGGGTTGGATGGCGATCCTATTCCTTATACTCAAGACTTTTCTAGCGGGCTACAAATAAGCTATGACTTTTGGCAATCAAACAATGCTAATTGGTCCAGCACGATTGGTTATAACTATGTTGGTGGAACCCAATCCGAATTTAGACCGGATAGCAGCCTTTATCAGAAGATTGATTCTTACGAACTGATTAATGCCCGCGTAACATCTGAATTCAATAATGGGTTAACGGCTAGTTTCTTTATTGATAACTTAACTAACGAAACTGCCATTACTTATGCGGCCAGACATTCAACCACTATTGGTAAAACCTGGGCTACTTCGGTAACACCTCGAACTCTAGGTATGAGCTTTACAAAAACATTTAACTAAGATTCTACGGATTCTCAGAGCGAAACTGACTGGGTGTTATTTCCGTCGCTTTTTTAAAGGCGGCGGAAAAGTTTGACACATCAGAATAATCGAGTTCATAAGCCACCTCTTTGATCGATATAGCATTGTCTTTTAGCAATTGCTTTGCCTTTTCTATCTTCCAATGTGTTAGCACTTTGCTATAGGACGTCTGCTCTTTTTGTAATTGGCGATGCAGCGTGCGAGGAGATACACAAAACTGTTCCGCCACACCTTCTAAAGAGGGGTATGGACGCATGGTGCTTTCTAAATATTGGATAACTCTTTGCGTCACTGGATTATTAATCTTCGCTTTCTTCTTCTCTAATAACGCCATACGCTCTTCGCATACAGCAAGAGCAGAGGCAAGAGACGCCTTATTGGAAAAGGGCAAATCAACCATCACCAACTCTTTCGCAAAGGAAATTCTATTTACCTTACACCCATACTCAAAATTCAGAGGCCCCATCGCTTCCCGCCACACAGGATCGACCGATGACTCAGGTAAGGTTAATTGTATGGTAGACCTATCCAAGTAATTAAAAAGCCGCGTACCTAGCAAGGTCAACGACATAGCCCGGATCCCACCTAAGAACAATCCGAGAATAAAGGCGTGACTCTTTTCAGGAATATCTTGAACATCAGAAATAGTAATGACAGCAAGATCGTCCTCTAATTCATAATCAATAGCAAACAACGGTGATACAATGGGAATAAAGCGAGAGGTAACACTTAAAGCCTCATCAAAGTTCTTACTGCACAGGCCAATAAAACCCAGTTGACCAAGAGAGCTGACAGACAGGCCAACACCGATTAATAGCCCCGTTTGATACGGACTAATCGGAAGATGCTCTTCGAGGTTAGCTAAAAGCTGCTCAGACTCGTCGAGCATAATAAAGTCTCGATCTGTGCTCTCAACTTGCTCAAGCAAGCTTGTTCCGGCTAACGCAACCTCGTTAGAAATCCCGCAGTTATTACAATGTTTTAAGATTGGCTCTAAGTAATCAATTGAAACAAAGGCCTGGCTGTCTAGTGACATCGATGATCTCTGATAAAATTTTATACAAAGATACACCAATCTGACCATGTTGTTTAGTTAACAAAAGCTCACTGCAATCAAAACAACTGAGCATCTATAACGCAGATATTGTTTGATTCGCAATAGGTGCCATGAAGCGCCGCGGTGCTAGCCTTAACCCCCAAACAGCAAGTTTGTTGGTAAAACCTGGAATCGCATGGGCTCGCCCCCTTGCCATACATTTCAGGCCTATGTTTGCCGCTGACCTTCCACTCATCATAGTACGTTTGATCATAAAGCTGAGCTCCTGACCTGCCACATCAAAGAACTCCGTTCTTGTGGCTCCTGGGCAAAGGGTGGTTATAGTGACCCCCTTCTTTTTGAGCTCATAGTGGAGACTCTCGCCAAACACCAATACATAGGCCTTAGTCGCATCGTAAATGGCAAGCCCCGGACACGGAGTAAAACCACCGACAGAAGAAACCAATAGAATATGCCCTTCACCACTTTCCACCATTTTCTCTGAATAATACTTGGTGAGATAAGTGAGCGCGTCGATGTTGACCTTCATCATTTCTTGTTGACGTTGCCAATCCTGCTCAACAAAAGCACCGCCATATCCAAAGCCAGCGTTATTAACCAATATATCGATATCCACCTTTTTAAGTGTTAGCAAAGCAGTCAACTCCACACAAGCGGCCATATCGGACAAATCTGTTTCAGCAATGACAATATTAAGGTTATGTTCTTTCTTAATGTGCTCTTCGAGCTCCTTCAAACGATCCTTTCTACGAGCCACAAGTACCAAGTGGCATCCAGCCTCAGCGAGCAAGATAGCGATTTCTTTTCCTATACCGCTAGATGCACCGGTCACTAATGCGGTTTTTCCTCGAAAATTGTTCATGATTAGCCCTCTATTAATAATCAACATTTAGACAAGATGATGAACATGCTAATTAGTACGATTAATAGTGTGAACAGCCAACGATCAACTTGGCGATTTATAAATAGGGGATGGCGAGTCTTAATAAATATGAATACAAAAAGCCTGATAAAGTGGCTTCAGTTACTTACATAACGACAATGGAATTACTTATACTAGTGTTCCGCATACTCACATTAAAAGAATGCATAGAAAAAGCAGCATGAATACGCCAAATTATCTTGTTACCGGCGCCAATTCCGGGATTGGCAAAGAGATTGCCCTAGCGCTCCTAAAAACTGGAGCCAACATTATCGTCATTGATAAAGTCAAAGCAGATGAACTCTTAAGTGAATCCAGCGTTCGCCAAAACAAAGGCACCATCGACGCCTATATCGCCGACCTATCAAGCACCGTTTCCATTAAGGACGTGGTAGAACAAATATCAACTAAATATTCCCATATCGATGCTCTTGTAAATAATGCAGGTCGACACTTAATGGCTCGAGAAGAAAGCGTCGACGGCTATGAAATGAATTTTGCGCTGAATTGTCTAGGGAGCTTTACCTTAACGTGGTTATTACTAGATAAACTGAAAGCCGCACAAGCCGGTAGAATTATTAATATCTCTTCTGAAGCCCATCGAGTTCCTGGCCATTTTGATATGAATGACATTAATACAAATAATGCCCCCATGTCTTATGCCTATGGAAGATCAAAATTTGGGGTCATTTTGTGGACTAAAGCATTAGCCAGGAAGCTACAGGACACATCAGTTACCGTAAACACCGTTTGCCCCGGATTAGTTAAAACACAAATTTTTGAAAACTTCGTACCCAAATGGTTGTTACCCTTCACAGTATTAATGACTAAAGTTGGCCTGATGGCTACACCCGAACAAGGATCCAGAAAACCAGTAGAGCTACTATTGTCACAAAAGCATAAAGACTCTACGGGTAAATTCTATGGTTCCCATGCTGTACTCAAACAATTTTCTGAAAACAAAGGTACTGATAATCAGCAGCTGCAAAATGAGCTGCTGAATAAGTTAATTTCAATTGTTCAAGGTTAGTGACGCTATTAAACCGCTAACTCTTTGGTCCAATCACTAGCTAAACGTAGATTATCATGCTGCCAAGGATGGAAATCCTGGTCGAAATAGTCATTAAGCTCAGCTCTCATTGAAGAGATCATGCCACCACTCCCAAACACTTCAGCCCAAGTTTTTCGCCACCCTGACTTTTTGTCTACATTTGGATTTAAGAGAACCAGCATTGCAGTACTTTCAATCATATGTGCAAAGAATAGCGGAAGAACTAATCGCATTTCCGTTTTTCGAGTTTTATCATTACCTACCACCCGCTCATACACATCAAAGGCTACTGCTTTGTGTTCAGTTTCCTCTATGGCATGCCAAAGAAATAACGTTTTTAGGTCTGGGTGTGGATCAACCCCTAACAAGGAAGGATGCTTCATAAGATAATCGGCAAAAAGAGCGGTTAAATGCTCTAAAGCAACCGTTTGCGCCAATTGATTTTGTGGCGGAAATAACTTTGCTAATCGATTAAAAAAGGCACCTTGCCGCTCAATAAGATCTACTCGCCAGCCTAGCTCTATTAACTTTTCATTAAAGCGCTCATGGAGTCTACTATGATGCGCTTCCTGACCAATAAAGCCTCTTATCTGTTGCCGTAACACTGGGTCATGAATTTCGTCCTGATAATGCCTAACGCTCTTAATAAACTGTTGCTCTCCCTGTGGAAACACTGCAGACAAGGCGCAAACAAGAGCGGTTTTAACCGGATTGTTTTCGATGAAAACCGGCTTCATTCCATTAAAGGTCAAATTGAGTTGTCGAGGCTTAATCGTGAGGTCTGAAGGTAAAGTTTCCATGGATAACTCCTTGTGATTGGGGTTGATCCAGTCTGCTAATGCACAGGGGCAAACACAATCTCCGACCTTACTGTTGTCTTCCTCACATAACAGTATGGCGAGATTTCACCAACGCGGGGGAATTAGCATAGCTGTATTCAGACAATCAAATCAAAAATGAGGAAAGTCATGCACAAGAAACTATTTGCAGTATCAACGATTTGCCTAATAACTGCCTGCACAGCAACTGAATTCAAAGTCGACCAACCTTCATTAAGCCCGGATCAAATCGCCATACTAGAGGTTAGTACTCGCTCAGTCGGTGACTATTTGAATGACAATATCCGTATAAAGCATATCAAGCAAACCAATGGCGACACCGTATTAGAACACCCTTGGTATCTTCCCCACACAGTAACCGCACATATCACTGCGCCGCAATCCTATGAAGTAACACTGCTCTGCGAAAAGCCCCTCAAGTTACGTTTCGAACACCCTACAGCAACTATTGATGTGTCGCCTGGCTGCTATTACTCACTAAGCTGTGACTGGTCGCAGGAAAGCGTATCGGTCGCCAGCGAAGCCAAGTGCTAAATTTAATATCGACCAATACAATCAAAGAGCTCGGACGATGCTGTGCGTCCGAGCTCTTCACCTAAGAATTTATTACTTGACTACTCTAATGCTTCAACCATTCTATGAATAATTTCTGGCTGTAAATACATGCTCCAATGAAAGGTTACCAGGTCAATATATTCATCATAAGGATGGTCTTCAGTAGCAATTGGCGCTTCATCACAGGCCACAATATTAGTCGCACCATCTAAACTGGCTCTGGTATAGTCTTTAAAAATATAATCCTTGCAGGAATAAATATTAGTAGCCGCAATATGAGAAGGCATCGGCCTACTAATTAAATCCTGAATAATGGGATCATCCACATGCTCTTGTTGATAAAAAGGTACTTTGTAAACTAAGTCATACCCATCCTCATTACCTTCGAACTTAACATGCTTATCTGCAATATACGCTTCCAACATAAAAGCTTTAATTAATTCATCATATCGGTATTTAATTAGATCTTTATCCCAACCATAGGCTTTAAACATCCATTTAAAAAACGATTTCATTTTCACATTGAAGAAGCTGTAACACTTAAACCAGCCAAGGGAATCAACACATCGATTCCATATATCCTCACCGGAAAGATCATCCAAACCCACCAAATATTCTTCTTCTGATGCGAATTTATAGAAATAGCTCTCATTGAATTTAGTAATGAACCCAGCAGCGAACTTACCCAGGGCTGGCGGGGTTCCGGAGAGGGTGTTAAGAAAGACACCTAAATCAGCCAAGAGCGTGCCTTTATGAGCTGAATGAAAGCTTGCAAAGTGACTAATTTTATCAGCCACTTCCGGATAGTTTTTTAATATATACTGGGTTAACAACCCACCATTACAAATGGCTACGATTTTAATTTGTTGATCCGGATACTCCCTAGATACCCGCTCTATCTCTCCTATCAAGAACTCAGCAGATTCTTCAATACTTATCGTGTATAGATGTGGCTCCTCTACAGGTATAACGGTATATCCTGCATCAGCAATAGCATTACCTAGCTGAGCTAAACCCTGAATAGAGACTTGGGATGCATGAGTAAGAATAACCGGGCCCGATCCAGCATAGGCCACTTTAAACGAAAAACTAAAACATAAAGACGAGAGCAAAATAATAGACAGTAATTTCGTTCGCTCGCTAAGAAAAGACAAGCAAACTCGTGAAAACGGTTTCATGATGAATAAAGCCTCTAACGATTAGATTGGAGTGCCCAATGTTAATCCGAGGCTGCTTATTAATTTTCGACAACCAGAAGTTATTAATTGCCAATCGATGCTTTTTGTTCGCATTTTTTTCACGTAATTTTTACATCTCAAGAACTACTTTCGTACCTGCAGTGTAGGCTGGCCAATTCGATTATGCCCAGGTCAGCTTCGTTATTCCTATAAATCCTCACAATTTTCTAAAAAGGAACCAGGTATGAAAGTCTCGTCATTCAAGCTATCCGCCGCGGGGGTAGCTCTATGTTTTTCACTATTATCAGCACCAGCCAATGCTTGGTGGTTTTTTGGTAAGCCTAGTAAATCCGAAGCGACGATTACGGAAGCTGTAGCGAAAAGTGGTGGAGAATTCGACCGCAAGAGCAACGACTTTGATATCTTGTTAAATGCGGTAACAGCAGCTGGCCTAGGTGACGCCCTCGCCAACCCTGATGCTAGCTTAACCGTTTTCGGACCCACCGATGCAGCATTCGTGCGACTAGCACGCGACCTTGGTTACGAAGGCCACCGAGAAGATGAAGCTTTCGACACAATCGTTGCTGCACTTACTGAACTTGGTGGCGGTGACCCAATTCCTTTGCTCACCAATGTGCTGCTCTACCACGTTAGTCCTGGCGAACAAAAGGCTTGGCAGATCCTACGTTCCGGCTCTGTAGAAACACTACTAGAAGGCGCCACCATACTGCCTGTTCGTAGCACGCTAGTCGATAATGATCCTGAGTTTTCAAACCCACGGTTACGTTTTTGGAGTCGAGGAATAGGTGCTAGCAACGGCGTTATTTACAAAATCGATCGCGTTCTCATTCCTGCGGATTTACCAGCTCCCGGACAAGACGAACTGCTTACCATCACCGGAACAGTGGCTGCAAGTGGTGGTGAATTTGATCACGACTTGAATGACTTTGACATTTTACTGAATGCTGTTTTAGCGGCGGGCTTAGAGGGCGCTTTAGATAACCCTAATTCCCCACTAACGGTTTTCGCACCAACCGATTTGGCTTTCGTAAAGCTTGCTCAGGATCTTGGTTACCATGGTCGTGACGAAGCAGAAGCTTTTACCTTCATAGCCACCGCACTAACCGAACTCGGTGGCGGAGAACTCGTTCCAATTCTCACTAATGTTTTACTTTATCACGTATCTCCTAACGTTCTAACTTTGAAAGACGTTCTTGAGGCGGAGCAGGTAACGACTCTACTAGACGGAGCAACCTTTTCTTCGAAAGGTTTCAGCCTGCAAGATAATGCACCTAGCCTGCAAAACCCCAGGCTAGATGTGAATGGTGGCAATATCCTCACCGTGAACGGAAGAATACATCCCATCACACGCGTCTTGATCCCTATTGCGCTACCATAGAAATTGTTAGCAAAGACCTTCAGTCCGCTAACCAAATAGGGTTGGCGGACTCACTCTTTTCTTTCTAGCGTCTTTTTTCAGTGTATTAGTCGTATCAGTTAATGGCCTAGGTCATTCAGATTCTGACGAACAGTGCTACAATGCCACGACACTTTGCAAAATGGCGCTCAGATTATGCTTAAGTTTCAGCAGCCTCCAAAAGACTATGGCAATGTATTCCTTGAGGACACCGATAAGCCTTTACCAGAGGTGCTCAACCCCAATACTCGTTACATGTTTATTGGTACCGTCGCCAAAGGCGGCAAATCATTAATACGCAGCTGTAAAGACCTACACCTATCGCGAATAGTTGTTTATAAATCACTACGACCTGAGTTTATAAACGACCCCATTGAGCAACGCCGCTTATTGCGTGAAGCGCGAGTATCTGCGTTGTTACAACATCCCAATACCGTGCCTACCTATGAAATTGGACGTGATCGTGATGGCAATTATTACTTCACTATGAAGCTAGTGCATGGCTATACACTGCGTGAAATTTTCGACTATCGTGACCGCTACGATCTCACTCAATTAATCGAAGTGATCGAACAAATCGCTCATGCGCTGGCTTATGCCCATGCACATGGTGTCGCCCATCGTGATATCAAACCAGAAAATATTCTTGTAGGTCCTTTCGGTGAAGTACTACTGCTCGACTGGGGGATGGCCAAAGTTTGGCGGAAAGATGGTACGTCAGATGAAGAGCTAGAAGCCACCGATCAAAAACAACTTAATTCCAAAATTAATATGAACAATCGCTCTATGACTGGACAAGGTAACCTGCAAGGCACTATTTGCTATATGTCACCCGAGCAAGTCCGTCGCGATCCTGACATTAGCTATAGCACTGACATATACAGCCTTGGTGCAGTTATCTATGAATTAATTAGTGGCCAAACGCCTTTCACTGGCGAGCACAGTTACGAGCTACTCGATGCCATAGAAAACCAACAACCACCAAAGCCGTCAGCAATAAGCAAGTATCCAGTACCTAAACTACTTGAATACTTGGCCCTAAGTTGCCTCGAGAAAGATCCAAGTAAACGCCCAGCAACGATGAAAGACGTTATTCGCATGTTAGAGGAAGACTGGGCAAGCGATCTAACTTCTAAACGTTAGGCCATAGTCACAAGCCACTTATTTTAAATAAACGGCAGACATAAAAAACCCGGGGTGAATTTCTCCACCCCGGATTTCATAAGACTTGTTAAAGTCAATCAGAAAGAATTCTGAATTACTTCAATGCAGCCTTAGTGATCTTAATGTTAATCGCAGCTACCTTGTATGGATCAGCGTTAGAAGCTGGACGACGGTCTTCCAAACGACCTTTCCAACCATCTTCTACTGTACCAATTGGAATACGGATAGATGCACCACGGTCAGAAACACCGTAGCTGTACTGGTCGATAGATTGAGTCTCGTGAAGACCAGTTAGACGCTGCTCGTTGTGAGCACCGTAAACGGCGATACATTCTGGAATGTGCTTACCAAATTCTTCACAAATTTTAGTGAACACGGCCTCGTCGCCCGCTTCACGCATGGCGCCATTGGAGAAGTTGGAATGCATACCAGAACCGTTCCAGTCAGTGTCGCCGAGAGGCTTAGGATGCCAATCAACCGCAAGATCGTATTTCTCAGCAGTACGTTCTAGAAGGTAACGAGCTAACCAGATCTCGTCGCCAGCACGCGCTGCGCTCTTAGCGAAGATTTGGAATTCCCACTGTCCAGCAGCTACTTCAGCGTTGATACCTTCAACATTCAAACCAGCTTCTAGGCAAAGATCTAAATGCTCTTCGATTAGATCACGGCAGTATGCATTACGCGCGCCTACTGAGC